>NZ_JBHWHH010000075.1:0-32332 GCF_042732555.1 Nocardia sp. NPDC059764 | reverse complement strand
CAGATACGGCGGTGTCTTGTCTCGACCGGTCGAGACAAGACACCGCCGTATCTGCGTTCGTACACCTCAGGATTCGTCGAGAGCCGAGGCGAAAGCCACCGGCGGTCCTCGGCTACACCATCGTGTCGCCGACGGGCAGGCCGAAGGCGTGGTTGCCGTACATGACGTACACGCGCTCGGCGTCATTGGCGGCGTGCACTCGGCCGGCGTGTGCGTCACGCCAGAAGCGTTGCAGCGGGGTGCCTTCGGTGAGCGCGGTTGCCCCCGAGGCCTCGAACAGCCGGTCGATGGAGGCGATGGCCCGGCCGGTGGCCCGCACCTGGTCGCGCCGGGCCTCCGCGCGCAGTGCGAACGGGACGTCGCGGCCCGCGGCGAGGTGGGCGTATTGCTCGGCGACATGACCGGACAGTTGCCGCCAGGCGGCATCGATGTCGCTGGCGGCCTCGGCGATCCGCACCTTGCCGAACGGATCGTCCTTGGCCTGCTCCCCGGCGAACGCCGCTCGCACCCGCGTGCCCTGATGCTCGACGTGCGCGGCGTAGGCTCCGTAGGCCATGCCCACGATCGGGGTGGAGATGGTGGTGGGATGGATGGTTCCCCAGGGCATCCGGTACACCGGATCGGTATTGAGCTCCAGGCCGGGCGATCGCAGCTCGCCCATGGCCTTGAAGCTGAGGAAGCGGTGCTCGGGGACGAATACCCGCTCGACGACAACGGTATTGGATCCGGTCCCCCGCAGCCCGACCACATGCCAGACATCGTCGATGCGGTAGTCGTGGCGGGGGATGAGGAACGAGCCGAAGTCGACCGTCTTGCCGTCGGCGAGCACCGGTCCTCCGGTCAGCACCCAGTCGGCGTGATCACAGCCCGACGACCACGCCCATGCCCCGGTCACCAGATAGCCGCCCTCGACCTTCGTGCCCGCGCCCATGGGTGCGTAGGAGGAGGCGACGCGGGTATCGGCGTTCTCGCCCCACACATCCTGCTGTGCCTGCTGATCGAACAGGGCCAGATGCCAATTGTGGATGCCGAGGATGCCGGCCACCCAACCGGTGGAACCGCAGGCACTCGCGATGCTGCGGACGGTGTCGTAGAAGACGACCGGGTCCGCGGCGCGACCGCCCCACTGGCGGGGTTGCAGCAGGGTGAAGAAGCCGGTCTCCTGCAGGTCCTTGATGGACTGGTCCGGAATCCGGCGTAGCTGTTCGGTCTCCTGGGCACGTTCACGCAAGGTCGGTAGTACCGCTGCGACGCGGTTGGTGATTTCCTGGGTCATCTCGCGGGACGCTCCTGCCGATCGGGTGGAGGATTGCCCCCACCGCCAATTTATAGAACACGTTCTAGTGAATATCGGGCAGTAGCGGGTGTGCGGCTAGTGGAGTAAATGACCGAAAAGTAGGGACTTTCGACCATTGCTGACGGCTCTCCGTATATCCGAAGCTGACTCATATTCTGGAACAGGTTCTAGCGAAGAGGAGTGCGTGATGGTTGCGAACCCCCAGGGCCGCGGCGGCAGGATCCGCGAAATCGACGTGGGCTCCGCGCCCAGCCGGTATGCCCGGGGCTGGCACTGCCTCGGCCTCGCCGAGGACTTCCGCGACGGTAAACCGCACTCGGTCAACGCGTTCGGCGCCAAGCTCGTCCTCTGGGCCGACAGCACGGGCGCACTGAAGGTGCTGGACGCCTACTGCCGCCACCTCGGCGGAGACCTCGCCATGGGAAAGATCAAGGGCGACAACGTCGCGTGCCCGTTCCACGACTGGAGTTGGGGCGGTGACGGCAAATGCAAGGACATCCCCTACGCACGCCGGGTTCCGCCCTTGGCTCGCACCCGGTCCTGGCTCACGCTCGAACGCAACGGGCAGCTGTTCGTCTGGCACGACCACGAGGGCAACCCACCCGCCCCCGAGGTGACGATCCCTTATGCCCCGGGCGCCTACGTCGACGCCGCGGGCGGCAACCTGGAAACGATGGACCCCGGCTGGACGCCGTGGACCTGGCGCTCGATTCTCATCGAGGGTTCCAACTGTCGCGAGATCATCGACAACATCGTCGACATGGCGCACTTCTTCTACATCCACTACGCCTTCCCGACGTTCTTCAAGAACGTCTTCGAGGGCGAGGTCGCCACGCAGTACCTCGAGACCAAGGGCCGCCCCGACGTCGCGACGGGCGCCAAGTACGGGGGCGACACTCTGCTGACCTCGCAAGCGTCGTACTTCGGGCCGTCGTACATGATCAACACCCTGCTCAACAACTACGGCGGGTTCGAGGTGAGCAGCGTGCTCGTCAACTGCCACTACCCGATCAGCCAGGACTCGTTCGTCCTGCAGTACGGCATCACCCTGGAGAAGCCCGACGGCCTGCCCGACGACGCGGCCGACCGGCTGGCCGCCAAGATGGCCGAGGGCATCGCGGCGGGCTTCCTCCAGGACGTGGAGATCTGGAAACACAAGTCCAAGATCGAGAACCCACTGCTGTGCGACGAGGACGGTCCGATCTACCAGCTGCGCCGCTGGTACGAACAGTTCTACGTGGACGTTGCCGACATCGACCCGAAATCGCGGCAGCGCTTCGAATTCGAGGTCGACACGTCCAGGGCCAACGAGGCTTGGGAGGCCGAGGTCGCCGAGAACATGCGGCGCATGCGGCACGAACCCGTGCCCGCCGCCGCATCCGGGAGCACCCGCTGAAACCTTGACACGCTGACAGCGAGTGTTCGGCCACCGGCGGGCGTCTGATGGTGACCGTGATGATGTCGCGCTCGGATCAGATGTCCGCCGGTGCGCCGAGAACCTTGCTGACGTGTTGCGCGACTGTGGGGTCCAGTCGGTGGTCACGCACATCCGGCAGCGTGCGGCCGACCGGAGTGACGAGCGCGAGCGCTCGCGCGGCGGCAGCCAGGGCATCGACCGTGACCCGCGCCCCGCCGTGACCGCTCAGCGCGCCGAGCAATCCGGGCAGTGCCAGTGCGGCGAAGTGGTAGGAGTCGGCGGGGACCGAGAATGTCCGGCCCGGGACCTTCCACATCACGTCCGTCTCGGTCAGATCCACGGTGATGTCGTGGTCGACGAACAGCTTTCGAATGTCGGGCCCGCCACGTGTGTCGCCGTGCCGCGCGGTGACCGCGGCTGCCCCGCATCTGAGCAGCACGGCCTCCAGGTGCGGTGCCCGGTCCGCGCCGATCACCGCCAGCCTGCCGTGTCGTGGCGGTATTCTCTTGGCGCGCAACGCTGTTACCGCCGCGGCGGCAACCGTGGCGGTGAGCGCGTCGGTTTCGGAGATCACCAATCGCCCACTGGATGCGGCTGTGATCGATTGAACGGCGGCGGATTCCATCGCGTTCGGTCCGATGAGGAACACCGTGGTGATGTGCCGGGGCAGTTTCGCGATCCGGGCCGCGATGGAATAGGGCCGACCCGTGGTGAGCGGGACGACCGCGGTGTGCAGCACGGTGCGGTCGGCGAGTAGGGCCGCATAGTCCTCCATCGCCACCCAGCACGAGCTGTTGGTCCGATTGGTGCGTCGTCCCCACACCGCGACGACCGCGGCGCCGATACTCGCCGAACCGGGCTTTCCGGACTGTGCGGCGTTGTCCTCGTGGCCGGAGCCGATATGGATGGTCACTGCTGGTGCCTCACTCTCACGGGGCTCCGGGCGCACTCGCACGCGCGCGGGGGAGTGCTTGCCGAGTCCGGGTGCGCAGTCGCTGTGGTGGATCGACTGATCACGTCGAGCACTCCTCGTCTGAACTGCTGGGTAATAAGTTTAGAAAATAGGCAATCAGTGCGGCGCGTGCGGTCGTCCGAACTTGCCGGAGTTCCGCTCAATCGGGCCCTTCGAGGGCTTCGACCTGGTCTGAGACTACGCGCGTGAGAATGGCACGGGCAGTGCCGAGTAGTTCGGCGACCTCGGGGGTGGCGAGCTCGTAGGTCACGGAGACGCCTTCGCGGCGCGCGGTAATCAGCCCCGCGCGGCGCAGGATCGACAGCTGTTGTGACAGGTTGGCCGGCTCGATGCCGAGCTCGGCGAGCAACTCGGATACGGTCCGATTCTGCTCGCTCAGCAGCTCCAGTGTGCGAATGCGGACAGGGTGGCCCAGAGTCTTGAAGAAGTCGGCCTTCATCGGATGAAGAGGCCGCCGTAGTCCCGGCAAGTGCGTGCCGCTCCTTCCTCCGACAATGGCGATCGAATCGATGACGTCAGGTTGGTTGCCGAGTTTAGCAATATCGCAATACCAGCGGCCTGCTGCTGCCCGCCGAGTGGAGGCGAGGCCCACCACGCCGTTCGCCCCGGAGCCGGACGGCCCGCCCGGCGGTGACCTTGTCCCCTGTGGCAGGCAAGTCCGGGGCGGGATGCTCGACGCATCGGTCCCGGTCCAGGAGGAATAATGGAAGAGAATGCCGTCCCCGCAGCGAGTTTCGATCGTTCGGAACAAGACGACTTGGGCGTCGTCGTCGGCACCGATGGTTCCGAGATCTCGTATCAGGCGGTGGCGTGGGCCGCCGTCGAGGCGGACCTACGTGGCTGCGCGCTACACATCGTCACCTCGTACGCGAATCCGATCGTGCCCGGGGCGGCGGAGCTGGGGCCCGACGAAACCCGAGATCTGCGCGCGCGGGGGCAGCAGGTCCTGGCCGACGCCGCGCGGATCGCCCGCCACACCGTGCCGGGCGAAAGCCTCCACATCAGAACCGAACTCATCTTCGACATGATCACCACGGCGTTGCTCGACCGTTCGCGAAGGGCCCAGGTGCTGGTGGTCGGCAATCGGGGGCTCGGTGCGCTGCGGCGGGCGGTGCTGGGGTCGGTGAGCACCGTGGTGGCCCGGCAGTCGCAGTGCCCGGCGGTCATCGTGCACGGTGTTTCGGAAACCGAGCCGGAGTCGGTGGCCAAGCCGGTGGTGGTCGGCGTGGACGGATCGCCGAACAGCGCTCCGGCCGTCGAGTTCGCCTTCGAGGAGGCCGCGCGCCGCAAGGTGGACCTGATCGCGGTGCACGCGTGGAACGACTCCACCGGCTTCGACGCGCCCGTCCTGGGCTGGGAGTCGATCCAGAAGACCGAAGACGTGCTGCTGGGATCGGCGCTGGCCGGATACGCCGCACGGTGGCCGGAGGTGACGGTGCACCGCGTGGTGGCTTGGGACACCCCGGCTCGGGTATTGCTCCACCATGCCGAGTCGGCCCAGTTGGTGGTGGTCGGCAGCCACGGCCGCAGCGGGTTCACCGGCATGGTGCTGGGCTCGGTGAGCACCGCGCTGCTGCACACCGCGCCGTGCCCGGTGGTGGTGGTCCGTCAGCCCTCGCGAAACCGGGCCGAAGAACCCGCCGGACAGTGACCTTCGGCCGTCACCGGCGGCCCGTGAACGGACCATGCTGAAGGCAACAGCAACGCGAATTCCGAGGAAGGACAAGCGATGTCGAAACACCCCGATCCCGATACCGTCCGCGCCGCCCTGGCGCTGGCGGTGCGGGCGCCGTCGGTGCACAACACCCAGCCGTGGCTGTGGCGGGTCGGGGACACCACGGTGCACCTGTACGCCGACGACAGCCGACGGCTGCCCTACACCGATCCCGACAGTCGTGAGCTCGTCGTGAGTTGTGGTGCGGCACTGCACCATCTGCAGGTCGCGTTGCGTGCGTCCGGCTGGGAGCCGGTGGTGCACCGATTCCCGAACCCCGCGGAACCGCGGCACCTCGCGTCGGTGGAGTTGCGGCCGGGCGCCGTCGACGAGACGGCGGTCCGGGCGGCCCGCGCGATCGCGCAGCGACGCAGTGACCGTCGCCGCTTCACCTCGTGGGAGGTGCCGTCGGCGCAGGTGTCGGCGATCGCCGCCGCCGGTGCGGAGGTATCCGGAGTCCAGGTCCGCGAGGTCGACACGGCCGGTGAGCACGCCCGCCTGGTGCGCGCTTTCGTCGACGCGGCGACCGCGCACCGCGGTGATGCGGCCTACAACGCCGAACTGGCGCAGTGGAGCGGGCATCACGCCGACCCGCAAGGCGTTCCCGCGCGCAACGCGGTCGCGTCCTCGGACCCGACCGTGCGGCCGTTCGGCGACCCGCGCCTGTCCGAGGCGGTGGTTCGTGACACCGACGAGGAGGCCCGCATGTTGCTGGTGTGCACCGCCGCCGACGACCTGTCCGCCTGGCTGGGCGCCGGCGAGGCGGCCAGCGCGGCGCTGCTCGAAGCCACGGTGCGCGGACTGGCCACCTGCGCGCTGAGCGAACCGCTCGAGATCGCCGGAGTGCGGTCGAGGATCCGCCACGATCTGCTGGGTGATTTCGGTTATCCGCAACTGATCATTCGTATGGGCTGGGCGGCGACCAGCGCCGTTCCGGTGCCGGCCACACCCCGGCTGCCCTTGCACGACGTGGTGCGGCCGCTCGAGCCCGCGATCTCGTCCGGCGAGAGCTGAGAACCCGGTACCGGACAAGGAAACAGGAGAGATCATCATGACCGAGAACGCTGTCCCGCAGGCGGATCCGAATCCCGCGATCGTCGTCGCGGTGGACGGATCGGCCGTCTCGTACCAGGCCGTGGCGTGGGCGACGCTCGACGCCGCGCGGCACGGTTGCCCGTTGCGGATCGTCACCTCGATCTGCGCGCCGGTCGGGCCGGCGCCGACCGTCGTACTCAACGCCGAGGACATGGCGTGGCTGGAAGCCGAAGGTGAGCGGGTCGTCGGCGAGGCGACCCGGATCGCGTCGGAGACGCTGCCCGGCGAAGGCGTTCCGATGTCGTCGGAGGTCACGACCGAGCCGATCATCGCGCATCTGATCGCGCTCTCGCGGCACGCCCGCATGGTGGTGCTCGGCAGTCGCGGACTCGGAGCGCTGCGGCGCGGACTGCTGGGCTCGGTCACCACCGCGGTGACCCACCACGCGCACTGCCCGGTCGCGGTGATCCATTCGACCGCGGCGGCGGACCCGATCTCGGCCCGGCAGCCGGTGCTGGTCGGCGTGGACGGAACCGCGAACAGCGTCGCCGCGCTCGAGCTCGCGTTCCAGGAGGCGTCGCTGCGCAAGACCGGCCTGACCGCCGTGCACGCCTGGAGCGACGTCAGCGGACCCTATATGCCGATGGCGGGCTGGGAGACGGTCGAGGAGCAGGAGCACGCGACGTTCGCCGAGGAGATGGCCGGATACGCCGAGCGCTACCCCGATGTGCCGGTCCGGCGAATCCTGGTGAAGGACAGGCCGGTTCGGTCGATGGTGGACGAAGCCGAGCACGCGCAGCTGGTGGTCGTGGGCAGCCACGGCCGCGGCGGGTTCCTCGGCATGCTGCTGGGATCCACCAGCAACGCCCTCCTGCACGCCGTGGACTGCCCGATCATCGTGGTGCGCGGCGAGTGATCCGGCCGCAGCGGGCGCGTCGTCGACCCGGCGAGGGGTCGGCGGCGCACCCGCGCTCGCGTCCGGTCACTGCAACGGCACGGCCCAGCGCAGCAGGGTCCCCTCGCTGTCGGGGTTGCTGCCGAAGGAGAACGTGCCGCCCAGCTGTTCGGCTCGGCGGGCCAGGTTCTGCAGACCGCTGGGGGTGATGTCGGCGGGAATGCCGCGGCCGTCGTCGGCGATCAGCACGGTGAGATCGTCGGAGACGTCGATGGTGACAGCGACCGTCTCGGCGTGCGCGTGCCGGACCGCATTGGAGACCGCTTCGCGCACAACGGCTTCGGCGTGATCGGCCAACTCGGCCGCCACCACCGACAGCGGTCCGGAGATGCGCAACGAGGTGCGCAGTCCGGTGTCGGCGGTGTGCTTGCGGATGACGTCCTCGATCCGCTGCCGCAGCCGGGTGCTGCCCTCGGCGCCGCCGTGCAGGTCGAAGATGGAGGTGCGGATCTCCTGCACCACATCCTGGAGATCGTTGATGACGTCGGAGATCCGTTCCCGGATCTCGGCGGACCGGGCGCGGGCCACGGTGCCCTGCAGGCTCAGCCCGGCCGCGAACAGCCGCTGGATGACATGATCGTGCAGATCGCGGGCGATGCGGTCGCGGTCGGTGAGCACATCGAGTTCGCGCATGCGCTGCTGCGCTTCCGACAACTGGATGGCCAGGGCGGCCTGATCGGTGAAAGCCGCCGCCAATCCCTGCAATTCGTCCGAGAACGGGGCAGCCCCGGCCGGGCGGACCATGACCAGCACCCCGAAGGTCGAGTCCTGTGTGTTGAGCGGCAGCACCATCGCCGGCCCGGCGTCGAGTGCGATGTCGAGGCCGAGATCGTCACTGCGGTCCAGGCTTTGGGGCAGGCCCTGCCGGAACGCCTGCCCTACCGCCGTTCCCGCGGTCCGGACGAATCCGCTGTGCGTCTTGCCGTCGGGGCCCGAACACTGGCTGATCCGCAGGTCCTCCACATCGCCGGGGTCCCGGTCGGGTTCGTCGTCGACGGCCAGGAACGCCCAGACCGAGTCGGTGAGGGTGCGCGTGTGCGCCACGACGTGCGCGAGCACCTCCTGCGGGGCGGTTCCGGCCAGGAACTCGGTGGCGACATCGCGGGTCGCCTCGATCCAGGCCTGGCGGGTGCGGCTGGACTGGTAGAGCCGCGCGTTGTCGATGGCGGTGCCCGCGGCGGCGGCGAGCGCCTGCACGATCACCTCGTCGTCCTCGGTGAACGGTTGCCCACCGGCCTTCTCGGTCAGATACAGATTGCCGAAGACCTCGTCGCGGATGCGTACCGGGACGCCGAGGAAGGTGCGCATCGCCGGGTGGTTCGCCGGAAAGCCGACAGAGGACGGATGGTCGGCGATGTTGTCCAGTCGGATGGTCTTGGGCTGGGTGATCAGCAGCCCGAGCACGCCGCGGCCCTCGGGCAGTTCGCCGATCTCGGCGCGGGTCGCCTCGTCGATGCCCTCGTAGATGAACTGCTCGAGCGGATTCTGCCCGTGCTGGTCCTGTCCGCGCACGCCCAACGCGCCGTAGCGGGCGTTGACGAGGCTGATGGCGGTGTGCACGATGGTGCGCAGCGTCTGGTCGAGGTCGAGGCCCGAGGTGACGGCGAGCATGGCTTCGACCAGGCCGTCCATGCGATCACGGGCGTCGATGATCAACTCCACCCGGTCCTTGACCTCTACCAGCAATTCCCGTAGCCGGAGTTGGGAGAGGGTCTCGCGCACCGAATAGGACCCGTCCGGGGGCTCAACGGTCATATCGTCTTCCTGTACGTGGGGGATCCGCGCACGATTTGTCCGTTACGGCTCCCCAATTCTAGGTCGGAATCCGATTCTAGAGTCCGGACGGCGGTGGCCGTTCACCTCGACGCCGCGGGTCCGGTCACCGTCCCGTCGACATGGACAGCGCGTGGTCCAGCAGGACCCGGCGCTCGGCCGCCGCGACGGCGCGCCGGGTGCGCTCGACCGCGTCCGGGGAGACCGAGACCGAGGTGATCCCGGCCCGCACCAGGTGCTCCACGAATTCCGGCTTGGTCGAGGGCGCCTGGCCGCACAGCGAGGAGGTGATGCCCAGCGACCGCGCGCTGGTGACGATCTGTTCGATGGCGTCGAGCACGGCCTCGTCGGATTCGTCGAACAGTTCGGCGCACTCCTCGGAATCGCGGTCCACACCGAGCACGAGCTGGGTGAGATCGTTGCTGCCGATGGAGATCCCGTCGATCCCCAGTTCCACGTACTCGGGCATGCGGTACACCACCGAGGGCACCTCGGCCATGATCCAGCGGTGCAGTCCGCGCTGGCGGCCGAGCGGGCTGGCGTCGACGAGCTCCAGGCAGGCCTCCAGCTCCCAGCGGGTGCGGACGAACGGAATCATCAAGTGCACGTTCGGGGTTTGCTCGCGCACCCGTGCCAGGGCGGCCAGCTCCAGCCGGAACATCTCCGGTTGGCGGACGTAGCGGTAGCAGCCCCGGAACCCGATCATCGGGTTGTGCTCGGTGGGTTCGTAGCGACCGCCGCCCTCGAGTGCGCGGAATTCGTTGCTGCGCATATCACTGGCGCGATAGATGACCGGCCTGGTGCCGAACGCGGAGCTGATCCGGTGGATCGAGGCGGTCATGCTCTGGATGAACTTCTCGTCCTCGCCGCGGGCGATGAGGTCACGTGGGTGCCGCCCGCCCAGCGCCTGGGTCAGCAGGACCTCCGCGCGCAGCAGGCCGACGCCGTCGGCGCCGGTGGCGGCGACGCGTTCGGCGGCTTCGGGCAGCGCCAGGTTCACGTAGACGCGCGTCGCGGTGGCCTCGGGCGCGGCGACCTCGGCGACCGGGCGCGGGACGGCCGTGATCGAGGCCGGGAGCGGGTTTCCGGCGTACACCTGGCCCGCGGAACCGTCGACGGTGACCTCCTCGCCGGTGGCCAGCTGAGCGGTCGCGGTGCGGGCTCCGACGATGCACGGAATGCCGAGTTCGCGGGCCACGATGGCGGCGTGGCAGGTCATGCCGCCGCTGTCGGTCACCACCGCGGCGGCCCGCGACAGCGTCGGCAGCCAGTCGGGGTTGGTCATCGGAGCGACCAGGATCTCGCCGTCCGCGAGGGCGGAACCCTCTGCGGGCGAACGCAATACGCGGACCGGTCCGCTGGCGCGACCGGGCGCGGCGGCCAGGCCGCGGACCAGGACCCGGCCCTCGACCGTATGCGCCATGGGTGGCTTCGCGTCGGCGTCGTCAGGTAGCACGGTGATCGGCCGGGCCTGCACCAGCCACAGGTGCTCGTCGTCGAAGGCCCATTCGACATCCTGGGGGCGGCCGCCGTGGTGGGCTTGCACCTCGAGCGCGAGCCGGGCCACGGCCAGGGCCTGGTCCTCGGTGAGCGCGGGGGCCTGGGCCTCGGATTCGGAGAGCTGGACGCGCCGGTCGCCGCTGGGGCCCGGCACGATGACGAAGCTCTGGCGGCCGATCTGGCTGGTGAGCAGTGTCGGCCCCGCGGCGTCGAGGACATAGGTATCGGGTGTGACCGCCCCGGACACCACCACCTCGCCCTGGCCCCGCGCCGCGTCGATGACGATGCGGTCGAGCGAGCCGGTGGCGGGGTCGGCGGTGAACGCGACCCCCGCCGAGCGGGCGGTGACCATGCGCTGGACGACCACGGCCATCTCGGGTCGATCGTGCATGCCGCGTCGCGCCCGATAGGTCAGCACGCGCGGCGTGAACAGCGAAGCCCAGCAGTCGGCGAGGGCGGTGATCACCTCGTCGTCGCCGTGAATATTGGTGCGCGACACGTTCATTCCCGCGAAGGACGCGTTCGCGCTGTCCTCGCCGACGGCCGAGGACCGGACAGCCACCGCGACATCGTCACCGAGCCGGTGGTACGCCGAGAGGACCGCGTCGCGGACCGAGGGCGGGATCGGGGTGTCGTGGACGAGGTCGCGCATGCGGCGGCACAGCTCGTCGAGCTGCTGCGTGTCGGTGCGCGAAGCCCCGGCCGCCATGGTGAGCCCCCGAGTGTGCAACTCGTCGAGTTCGGGGCCGTGCGCGCCGGTCTGGATCACCTCCTCGTAGGCGGAGGCGAGGACGACGAAACCCGGTGGCACGGGTAGCCGCGCGGCGACCAGTTCGCCGAGATTGGCGCCCTTACCGCCGGCGCGGTCGGCGTCGGTCAGTCGCAGTTCGTCGAAGGTAGCGACATAGTCACCCATGATTACTCCAGGAGTTCTTCGACCCCGGCAGCAGCAACAACAGCAGGATCGGGATGGTGAGGACGAGTAATGCGCACAGCAGCACCGTCGGTGATGCGCCGGTGAGTTCGAGGCCGGTGATGACGAAGGGCAGTGCGACAACGAACAGGGGAGCGTGGCGGATGGTCACGGACGGCCCTCGGGGGTTTCGAAAATGCCTGCCGCGGTGAGGATGCCGCCGAAGTCGGCGCCGAGCAGCACGCGGCACAGCGAGGCGGGCAGCTGGGCGAGGACGTGGTCGAGCTGGCCGGGGGAGAACAGTTGCGCCAGCGCGTCGGTCACCGCGGCGGCGGACCGCCGCGCCTCCTCCTCCGACAGATCCGCCGACCGGGCGAACTGGAGCAGGAACGACTGCGGATCGTGCGGCACCGGCACCCGACCGGGCATCCAGCCCTCGTAGTAGACGCCCCGCAGCAGCGTGGGCAGTTGTGCGCTCAGATGCGCTGCCGCACCGATGTCGAGGCGATCGCGCACCGTGTGCAGCCAGGCCCGCAGCGCCTGGTGCGCGGCCATCCGGTCCTCGGTGCCGAGGCGGTCGGCGACGGTGCGCAGCCAGACGCGGCCGGTATGGATCGCGGGCGCGAACGGGTCGGTGTGATGGCTCATCGGCGTGGCCTTTCTCGCGGAAGGAAGGTCAGGGGTGGGTCGGGATGGCCTGCGGCCGGGGCAGTTTCAGTTCCTGGGCGACGGTGTCGATCCAGGCGGTGATGGCGGTCCAGTCGCGCAGGTCGCCGTAGCGGCTGCCGCCGAGCAGGCGGTACAGGGCGCGGGCCGGGAGTGAGACGCCCGCGCGTTCGTAGTGACCGGCGAACGCGCGGTATCCGCGCGGCATGACCGCGTCGCGCACCTCGGCGATCCGCTTCGGGACGGCCCGGCCCATCAGGTGCCCGAGCGGGCCGACCAGGGCGGGGCCGAGGCCGACGCTGAACAGCCAGACGGGCCGTGCGCGCAGTTCATGACGGTGGTCGCGGACGAAGCCCTCCAGCTCCGGCAGCAGGGCGCGGTCGTGGACGGCGCTGCCGAGGATCAGGGCGTTGAAGCGAGTCGGGTCCGGGGCGTGTTCGGCGTCGGCGACCTCGACGGTCGCGCCGCGGGCCGAGAGCGAGGCGCCGATGAAATCGGCGATCTCGCGCGTGGACCCTTGCGCGGAGGCGTAGACGACGGCGATGCGGGGGGCTGTGGTTTCCATGTGTCGAGCGTGCTCGCGTGGGCGAAATTCGGTGAGAGGACTCGTACCCGCGTCGGTCGGGACCATGGTCCCCGGCATCGCCGTCAGCCCGCCGCGGCGGTGGGCTGTTCCAGTCCGGACAGCGCCCCGGCGAGCATCCGGCGCACCTCTTCGGCCGAGGACGCCAGTTCGGGCCGGGCCAGGACCTGGACGAGCACGGTCGGATCGACGGCCTCGACCAGGACACCGGTGTCCTCGGCGCGGATGACCACGGTGCAGGGCATCAGGAGCCCGGCCTCGCGGTCGGTGGCCAGGGCCAGGCCCGCGAGCTGGGGATTGCAGACGCCGAGGATCAGATACTCCTCGATGTGCTCGCCGGTCCGCTCCCGCAGCGACGCCTGCACATCGAATTCGGTCACGACCCCGAATCCGCGATCTCGCAACGCTGTTCGGGTTCGATCCACCGCTTCGGAGAACGTGGTGGCCAGATGGACCGCGATGGCCGGGGCGGGGGACACCGGGATCCGGATCTCGGTGATCAGCAGCCGGGGATCGCTCACCTCGTCCGGCCCGACGAGATACGCCTCGGTCGGCGGGCCCACCGGACGATAACCGGCCTGCCGCAGCCACTCCCGCAGGGCACGATAGGCCGCGTCGATCTCGCCGTAGCCGCCGCGGTGGCTGGTGCGGGCCACCAGGATCGGGGACTGGATGACCAGTTCCGCCCCGGAACTCGGTCCCAGCGCCGGGGCCGCCTCGATCGGCAGCCCGAAGTCGACGACGATGGCGTCCTCGGCGGGAAGCTCCCGATGGAACGTGATCGTCGGTGCGCCGTTCGCGGTGAGACCCGCCTTCTCGGCGACCTCGCTCAGCCGGCCCATCCCGCTGACGATGCCCTCGCTCAACAGGTCCGGGCGGATCTCCAACGGGATGCGCAGGACCGCCTGCGGCGGTGTCTCGCACACGTTGACCCGGTATTCCATCGCACGCCTCCTTCGATTGCCGTCCCATCAGCCTGCGCACGGGCCGGTCACGGTTCCAGAGGAGAAGGTCCCGGTGGGGCGGGAACAAGGCGATGACCCTGCCGTGACGAGCGTCGCGAGGGGACCAAGGTCCTGAGATCGCCCGACCTCTGCGGCGATACGCGCGGGGCCAAGAGCTCCCTCAATGCCGACCTTGGACGCTGTGTGACGCGGCTCACCCGGGCCAGAATTGTCTTATCGGCCAACAAGCTCACCGGCTCGAAGTACGAAGGACGACAACGGCGTCGTCCGAACGGGATCCCCGCCACAACGGCGTAGCGGAGCACTCGCGAAGACCAGGACTTCGGCCGGGGGCACGGGCCGTCATCACAGCCGTTCGTCGGCGGCGAGGACGAAGTAGTTCTCCTCCTCCTGCAGGAAGTGCAGGCGTAGGACGGCGTGCAGCCCGTAGAGGCACGCGAGCAGATCGTCGATCTGGTCGGGATCGAAACCGTCACGCGCCCGCGCCAATTCGAGGTGCGTGCCGATTCTCGTGGTCAAGCGCTGGATCTCGGCGTGCGCCCGGCTCATGGT
Source organism: Nocardia sp. NPDC059764 (assembly GCF_042732555.1). NCBI lineage: Bacteria > Bacillati > Actinomycetota > Actinomycetes > Mycobacteriales > Nocardiaceae > Nocardia > Nocardia sp. NPDC059764. The sequence goes on along the minus strand of NZ_JBHWHH010000075.1, from coordinate 17,989 downwards.
CGCCGTCGCCTCGGATCCGCCGAGCGGCCCGGCCAGCGCGGGATAGAGCTTCGTCTCCTCGGCCCGCTCGTGCGGCAGCAGATCCTCGACCAGGAAGCGGTACGCGGCCTCGAGCGCCTTCAAGGCTTCGGCATCGGGGCGTTCCGCGATTCGATCGGCCACCGCCCGCAATGTGGCCAGCGTGTCGCGCAGGGTGTCGTGTTCGGCGGCGAAATGCCGGAGCAGTTCATCGGTGTCGACCGGCACGGCGCGCCCGCTCGCGGGGCCGGACCGCAAGGCCCGCAGCGCGTTCAGGATGACGGCGACGTCGATCGCCTCCTGGAGCAGTGCGCCGGCCGCGGGCGGCAGCCACCCGGCGGCCGCGACGACCATGGCCAGCAGGGACAGCCCCATCCCGATGGTCGCGCTCTCCACCGCGATGCGGCGTGACCGGCGCGCGATGTCCATGGCGTCGGCGAGCCGGTCCAGCCGGTCGGTGGTGAGGACGATGTCGGCGGCCTCCGACGACGCGGTCGATCCGCGCGCGCCCATGGCGACGCCGACCGTTGCCGCCGCCAGCGCCGGGGCATCGTTGATGCCATCGCCGACCATCACCGTCACGTGCTGGTCGCTCTCCCGCCGGACGGCCTCGACCTTGTCGGCCGGGCTCTGATTGGCGTACACCTCGTCCAGGCCCAGCACGGTGGCGACCTCCCGTGCGGGTTCGGGGCGATCACCGGTCAGCATGACGAGCCGGTTCAGTCCCGCCTCGCGCAGCCGCCGCAGCGTGCGGGGCGCGTGCCGCCGCAACGGGTCGCGCAGCAACACGGCCCCGAGCGGGTCGTCGTCGACGGTGACCCAGGCGATCGCGGCGGAATCGAGCCGGGCTCGATTCATGACCGGCCGGGCCCAGTCCGGAACGGTCGCGCCGTCGGGCAGTTTGCCGACCTGCACGCGGCGGCCGTCCACCACACCGCTCACGCCGTGCCCCGCCCGTTCGGAAACCTCGGTGGCGACCTCTGGTCGCAGGCCCCGCGCCAGCGCCTCTGTCACGATCGCCGCCGCCAGGACATGCGGCGAGAGCTGATCGACCGAGGCGGCCAGCCGCAGCAGCCACGCCGGATCCGTGCCCGGGGCCGCGGCCACCTCCGTGACCACGGGCCGCCCGGCGGTGACGGTTCCGGTCTTGTCCATCACCAGAGTGGTTGCGTGGCCGAGGTTCTCCAACGCCCCACCACCGCGGACCACCACGCCGACGCGGGAAGCCCGGGACAGTCCCGACACGATCGCGACCGGCGCGGCCAGCAACAACGGACAGGGCGTGGCGACCACCAGCACCGCCACCGCCCGGGTCGGCGAACCACTGAACCAGTAGGCCGCCGCGGCGACGGCGAGGGTGAGGGGGAGGAACCAGGCGGCGTAGCGGTCGGCCAGGCGGACGGTGGGCGCGGTGTCGGCCCCGGCCTCCCGGGCCAGACGTACGATGCCGGCGTAGGTGCTCTCCTCGGCGGTCGCGGTCGCCCGCATCTCGAATACCGCACCGGCATTGAGCACGCCGCTGCGGACCGGTTCCCCGGCGGCCCGTTCGACCTGCAACGGTTCCCCCGTCAACGCCGATTCGTCCAGCACCGCAACCGAATCCAGGATCCTGCCGTCGGTCGGCACCACCTCTCCGGCGGCGATGACCAGGATGTCGCCCGGGGCGATCTCGTCGAGGCCGACGACCCGCACCACCGCTCCGCGTCGGCGCCGTGCCGATCGCGGGGCCCGTTCGAGGAGCGCTCGCAGATCCCGCGTCGCGCGGCGTTCGGCCGCCGCGTCGAGGGCGTGCCCGCCGCTGAGCATGACCGCGATCAACGCCCCGGCGAGGTATTCGTGCACCAACAGTGTGCCGCCCAGCGACAGCACCGCGATGAGATCGACGCCCGCCCGCCCGCGCCGCAGCGCCGAGATCACCCACCACAGCGCCGGCACGATGGCGACCACCGTGCCCGCGGCCCACCACCGGTCGGCGACCGTGCTCGCACCGGCCACCCGGGCGATCACGCCCGCCAGCAGCGGCACGATGGTGCCGGCCAACAGCAACGCGCTCGCGACACCGGTGTACCGCTCCCACCGATGCCGGTCTCGTGATTCGGGCACCAGGATGCTCCCTTCCCGCCGGGATCGTGTTCTTCTGAAGTGCACCGCACGAATGCGGCGCACCACAGGGCCACAGTCCCTTGGAAAGACTGCCTTTGGACCTGTCAGCCCGTGATCGATCGCGCAGCGCGCAGCCCGGACGCGTAGGCCCCGTGAACGGTGCCGAAGGAGTCCCGGTGGGTGGCCTCACCCGCGAAATGGATACGGTCGTCGATGCTCGCCGCGAGGTGATCGCGCATCTCCGGAGTGGAACCGACCTTGTTGAACGAGTACGACCCGTGCGCGTACGGGTCCTGCGCCCAGCGCGTGATCTGGTAATCCAGCGGTGCGGGAATGCCGGGCCCGTACATCGTGCGCAAGGTGCTCATCGCGCCCGCGACCACGTCCGCGTCGGACCGGTTCTCGTTCGAGCGGCCGAAGTCGGCGGCGTTGAAGCCGAGCAGGATCGGCTGCCCGGCGGCGCGGGAGAAGTTGATCCACTGTTCCCATTGCCCGGTTCCCATTGCCCGGTCCGATCGAGACCCGGGACATAGGTCAGCCAGTCGGTATCCGGCCAGAACTTCGCGGGGAAACGCAGATAGCACTTGTCGAGAACGCCCATGCCGAGCTTGTCGACGGCGGTCGCCTTGTCGGCGGGCAGGCCGGGCGTGAATTCGACGGCGCCGCTCTGCAATACGCCCAGTGGCAGCGTGACCACGACATGGTCGCCGCGGAAGACCTCGGCGCGGGTGGTGACGGTGACCCCGGTATCGTTCCAGTCCACGCGCTCGACCTCCTGTCCGGTGCGCACGGTCAGGCCGGTGGCGAGGAACGCGGGGATCGCCGAGAAGCCACTGGGGAACAGGACGTCTGTGCCCTTGATCTTGGCGTCGCTGTCGAAATACAGGCCGGACAGCTCGTCGACGCTGCCGGAGTACTCGTGCTCGTAGTCGTTGAGGACGGAGGCGACCAGCGTCTTGTCCGGATCGGCGAGCGACGGCCAGTTCACCGCTCGCTGTGCCACCGCCCGAACCGACGTGTCCCGCTCCGCCTCATCGTCGTCGCGATCCTGATTGTCGCGCAGCGCTTTCGCGATCCGGGACCGCCATTGCCCGATCGCGGCCGCCGTGGCGTCGTCGACCGGGTGTCCGTCCGTGCCGTAATCGGTGCCGTTGTCGTAACTGGTCGATACCGTGGCCGCACCGGCTCGGCGAGCCAGATCGGTGATCGGATTGCCGTCGACGCCGTGGATCCAGGTCGCGCCCAGGTCCGCGGGCGCGTCCGCCCAGTGGGTGCTGGTCCACACGCGCCCGCCGATTCGATCGCGTGCCTCCACCACGACGACGTCGTGGCCCTGGTCGGTGAGTGATCGGGCCGCGGCCAGACCCGCGATCCCCGCGCCGATGACGATGACGCGCTGTCGCGCGCCCGTCGGCGGCGCGGTGCCGGAGTCGTCGCACGCGGCGGCCGCCGCAAAAGCCAAGGTGGACAAGGCGGTTGCCCGCAGGAATCCGCGCCGCTGCATCGTCATGAGTGCCGACCGATCTGTCGTGGCGGCTCGCTTCCAGACCTGGCCGCCGCGACCTCGTAAAATGAGCAATTGATACACCAAAGAATACTCTGAGACATCGGTGTGTCAAAAGAGACTGATGGAGTTCAATCAACGATGCGTACCGATGCCGCGGAAGTGCTGGACTCGGCGATCCCCGTGCTGGCCAAGGATCGCGGGGCGTCGATGCAGGTCATCGCCACCCGCGCCGGTATCAGCCGGGCGACCCTGACCCGCCTGTTCCCGACCCGCCAGGTGCTGGTTCGGGCGATGGCCGAGAAGATCCTCGACGACTGCGACCGGATCCTGACCGAGGCCGAAAGCCCCGGGGCCGCTATGGACGCGGTCCTGGGCCTGCTGATCCGGGAGTATCAGCCGTTCGCGCAGCTGTGGAACCTCGTCTACGTCGAGCCGGATGCGACGGGGGAGCCGCTCGCGCGATCGGAGGAGATCTTCACCAGGATCGTCTCGCTTCTGGTCACCGGCCAGGACGCGGGTGTGCTGCGCCGCGACATGCCCGGGGTCTGGCTGGCGTCCACGTTCTGCGGGCTGGCCGAGACGGCCTGGGAACTCACCCTCGAAGGTCATATGGGTGCGCGCCAGGTTCCGGGCTTCCTCGAAGTCGTCCTGCTGAACGGGCTCGGCGCTGGGTAGGCGCTGCCCGGTGCCGGAAGGACGTCCGAGATGGGACCTTCGACCCTGTGGGGCGGACGGGCACCGATGATGACATTGGACCCCGGGGGGAACGCATTGTGCCAGGGGACCAGGAAGGGTTGTCAGTTCATGCGCGCGTACGAAGCTCTATCGGTCCGAATGCGCTTGTGGCCGCAGGTATTCGGCCCACGGGCGTGTCGGGTGTCCGGAGCTGTCGCGTGAGCGGGCGTGCCGAGCATTCCCGTGCCGAGCATTCCTTCGGCCCCCGCGCGACCGTGGCCATGGGCCGCGAGGAGGCGCTGCGGCTGTTGGCGAGCGTGCCCTTCGGGCGGGTGATCTTCACCCGTGACGCGCTGCCCGCCGTGCGGCCGGTGAACCACCTGGTCGACAACGGCGAGATCGTCATCGTGCGGACCCGGCTCACGTCGCGGCTCACCTCGACGGTGCGCGCGGACGAAAACGTCGTCGTGGCCTTCGAAGCCGATGACATCGATCCCGTCGAACAGCTGGGATGGTCGGTGGTGGTGACGGGTATCGCCCGTCCGGTGACCGATCCGGAGCGCGTCGCCCGGTACGAGGCGATGCTGCACCCGTGGGTGGACGGGAAGATGGATTCCATCGTCGCCATCGAGCCCACCCTGGTGACCGGGGTGCGGCTCGTGGCGAAGAAGGCGGGATAGTCGCGCCGCCGCGGGCTCAGGCGTAGGGGTCGTCGATCTCCCAATCCGCGTCGTCATCGGTGTCCTCGTCGCTCTCGGTGTCGGTGCCGGTGAAGCGCAGCCGGGCAACGACTTTCGTTCGACCGTCGTGGTCGGAACGCGTGATCTCCACTTCGCCGCGCAGCTTGTCCGGGAGTGGGAGCGCGCCGGTGGTGCCGCCGCTGCCGTAGGTGATGGCGCCCCTGGCGTCGAGCTCGTCGGCGAGCTCCCGCAATTGGTCGGCGAGTTCGACGCGGTCGAGGGTGCGCTGCTCTTCGTAGATCTTGTGGTGTGTCATGCATGAAGCACACCGCACCCGGTCGCGGGGCTCTAGGGGCCAAATGCCTGTACCGGCTGTGCGGAAGTCCCCGGCGCGGCGTGGGCTCCGGCGGCGAAACGCGCTGCGCGACGGCGCAATCGGTGATCGGTGCGGCGGTCGCGGGCGGCGGGGACGGGCGGGGACGTTCGGAAGAACCAGCGTTTCGCGGCCTCGGCGAGCGCGAGATACACCAGGATCATGGCGAGGAGCGCGGCGAAGAAGCCGGCGGGCAGCGGCGTGAAGCCGAGCGCGGAGGCCAGCGGTGTCACGGGCAGCAGCGCGCCGATCCCGACCGAGGTCAGGGCGGCGGTCAGCAGGGCGACGCTGGGATGACTGCGGAAGAACGGCGTTCTGCGGGTGCGGATCACGAACAGCACCAAGGTCTGGGTGGCCAGCGATTCGACGAACCACCCGGTATGGAAGAGGGTTTCGCCGGCGTGGAAGACCCACAGCATGACGCCGAAGGTGGCGAAGTCGAAGATCGAGCTGATCGGGCCGAACACCAGCATGAACCGCCGGATCAGCGCGATATCCCAGCGTGACGGGCGGGCCAGCTGCTCCTCGTCGACATGGTCGGTGGGGATGGCGAGCTGCCCGGCGTCGTAGAGCAGATTGTTGAGCAGGATCTGCGAGGGCAGCATCGGCAGGAAGGGCAGGAACGCCGAGGCCCCCGCCGCACTGAACATATTGCCGAAATTGCTGGACGTTCCCATCAGGACGTACTTCATGGTGTTGGCGAAGACGCGGCGGCCCTGAGTGACGCCGTCGGCCAGCACCTGCAGGTCTTTCTCCAGCAGCACCACATCGGCGGCGTCCTTGGCCACATCGGTGGCCGCGTCCACGGAGACGCCGACATCGGCGGCGTGCAGGGCGAGCGCGTCGTTGACGCCGTCGCCGAGGAAGGCGACGTCGACGCCGAGCGAGCGTTGCGCGCGCACGATGCGTGCCTTCTGCTCGGGGTCGATGCGCGCGAAAACCGTGGTGGTGGGCAGTTTCTCGGCGAGCTCGCGGTCGGTGAGCCGGTCCACCTCGGCCCCGGAGAGGGTGCCGTTCACTGGTAGACCCAATCGTTCGCACACCTGCGCGGCCACGCCCGGATGATCACCGGTGATCACCTTGACCGTGACGCCGAGGGCCGTCAGGCGGCCGATCGCCGCTGCCGCAGAGGATTTCGGCGGATCGAGGAAGACCAGGAATCCGGCCAACCGGAGGCCGGTCTCCTCGGCGGTCGTCAACGACGTCGTCCCGGGGGCGGCGCGGGTGGCCACGGCGACCACCCGATGTCCGGCCGCGAACTCGGCATCGAGGGCGCCGATCGCGGACTCGGGCACCTGCTCGCAGCGGGCGAGCACGGCCTCGGGCGCGCCCTTGGTGACGATGACGCGTCCGCTCGCGGGTGAATCGACGAGGACCGAGACCATGCGGCGCCGATGATCGAAAGGAAGTGTCGCCGACCGCGAATACTCCCGCACCGCCGCCCGGGGCGCGCCCGGCGCCGCCCAGAGGGCGGTGTCGAGCGCGTCGCCGCCGACCAGGGCGCCATTCTCGATCGAGCCGTCGGTGCAGACCAGGCCGAGCGTGAGGACGTCGGCGCTGTCCGCCCCTTCCGCGGCGACCGCGCGCATGAATTCGATTCGGCCCTCGGTCAGGGTGCCGGTCTTGTCGGTGAACAGCACTTCGATATCGCCGAGGTCCTCGATGCAGACGAGCCTCTTCACCAGCACTTTGCGCTGGGCCAGCAGTCGCGACCCGGCCGCCAGGCCGGTGGACACCACCGCGGGGAGCAGCTGGGGTGAGATCCCGACCGCGATCGCCAGCGAGAACATCAGCGCGTCCAGCAGCGGCCGGTGCAGGACCAGGTTCACCGCGAAGATGCCGATCGTCAGGACGGCGGCCACTCGGACCAGCAGCATCGAGAACCGGCGCAGTCCGACCTGGAACTCGGTCTCGGGCTCCCGGTGCGCCAAACCGGCCGCGATACGCCCGAATTCGGTGTCACCGCCGGTCGCGATCACCATGCCGCGGCCGGTGCCGGAGGCGGCCACCGTACCCATGAGCGCACAGGACGTCAGTTCCGCGATCGGGCTGTCCGCGGGCACCGCGTCCGGTGACTTGCGCACCGGTTCGGGCTCGCCGGTCAACACCGATTCATCGCAGTGCAGCCCGGTGGACGACAGCAGTCGCAGATCCGCGGGCACCAGTTCCCCGGCCCGCAACTCGACGACGTCGCCGGGCACCAGTTCCACCAGGTCGATCGATCGGGCCACACCGTCGCGCACCACCACGACCTGGTGCCGGATGCGGTCGCGCAGCGCGTCGGCGGCCTGCTCGGCGCGAAACTCGTTGACGGTGCCGAGACCCACCGACATGGCGACGATCACGCCGATGACCACCGCGTCGGTGCGCTCGCCGAGGAAGAAGGCGACGGCGGCGGTCACGGCCAGCAGCAGCAGGAGCGGGGAACGCAATTGCCTGGCCACGACCGATCCGAGCCGAACCCGATGGGTCCGAACGGCATTGGGGCCGAATACGGCCGCCCGGCGGGTGTATTCGGCTTCGGTCAGACCGGCATCGCCGCTGTCCAGCGCGGTCATCACCTGCTCGACCGGTCGCGACGCGGCGAGCGTGGCCGAGAGGGAGTGAACCGGTTGGCGCGGGCCGGTATTCGCGACAGTCGCGCGCGCGTGCATCGGCATGCCTTCGAGGGTTGCGCTGGAACGCGGGGATCGATAGGGCCCGCCCGCACGCGGGTCGAGGACCAAAGGCCCTGTAGCCGAGGACTTGCCGCCACTGCGACTACCGGGCGGTGCCCCGCATGATTGGCAGGTCGATCCCCAGGGCCACGGGTGGTTTCAGGAGCGAGGCATGGGCGGTCCGCACACCGGATTGCGCTGTACACCGGTCGAATAGAGTCTCCGCCGCGACGTGACACCTGCAGTCACGGGGGACGGTGACCGGACCGGCGCTGCCGGAGACGCACTTCCGGGCGCCTTCGCTGCGTAATCGCTCCGGCCCCGGGGGTCGGCTGTGGAGAAGGCCGCCTCGCCGCAGCGACGAACGCCGCGCCCCGATCAGCGGGCGCGGCGCTGCGCGATCTCGAGCTACGCCGGATGGGGGTGGGCTACACCGGATGGGGGTGTTCGCCGCGCAGCTTGGAGGCGTAGACGGCGGCCTGGGTGCGGCGTTCCATACCGAGCTTGGCGAGCAGCCGGGAGACATAGTTCTTGACGGTCTTCTCGGCGAGGAACATGCGCTCGGCGATCTGACGGTTGGTCAGGCCCTCGCCGAGCAGATCGAGGAGCTTGCGCTCCTGTTCGGTGAGTCCCGCGAGCGGGCCGTCGGTCTGCGTGCTGCGGCGCAGCCGGTCCATGAGGGCGGCGGCGGCGCGATTGTCCAGTAGCGAGCGGCCGGCCCCGATCTCCTTGATGGCCTTGGCCAGTTCCATGCCCTTGATGTCCTTGACGACATAGCCGCTGGCCCCGGCCAGGATGGCGTCCATCATGGCCTGCTCGTCGGTGAAGGAGGTGAGGATCAGACAGCGCAGCCCGTCCAGGCGGGAGAGCAGATCGCGGCACAGCTCGATGCCGTTGCCGTCGGGCAGCCGCACGTCGAGCACCGCGACATCGGGGTTGAGCGCGGGAATCCGCGCCAGCGCCTGGGCGGCGTCGGAGGCCTCGCCGACGACGGTGATGTCGGGGTCGCTCTCGAGCAGGTCGACGAGCCCCCGACGGACGATCTCGTGGTCGTCCACGAGAAAAACGGTGGTCATGGCCGGTTCCCATCTTCTTGGGTGGTCAGGTCAACGATAGCGCGCGGGGCCCCAGCCCAGGAAACACCGAAACTCAATCCGTCACCGCGGCGGCGGGGGCGGTGATCTCGAGGATCTGCGCCAGAGGCAGTCGCGGTGTGCGGGGTTGGCGCCGCTCGGAGGTGGGGACGCTCCCGATCCGGACCAGGACCTGCGGCTGCTCGTCGCGGCCGGTGAGCGCCCGGATCATGGCACGGCTGCGTTCCAGCTCGGTGACATGGGTCAGCGGGCAGGTCGCGTAACCGGCGACCGTGCACTCGAGCAGAATTGTCGACAACGCCTCTCCGCAGCGGACGCGTTCGATCGCGCTGTCTCCGCTCGACAGGACCACGACGACGGATTGGTCCTCGTCGACCTCGGTGCGCCGCGATTCGCCGCCGACAGCGGGCAGGACACGATTGACCTCGACACGCTCACGCTCCTCGGTGGAGATCCGAGCCTCCGGAGGGATCCCCTCCGACACCAGCGAATGCCCTGCCCACCACTGCAATTCGGCCTGATAGCCGGAATCGTAGCGGCGTACCGCGGCGGTGAGCCGCGACGCGTGGGCCAGCTCGGCGCGGGCTTCGGGCGGCAGCACGGTGATCACGGCGTCGAGCGGGTCGACGATCACCGGCAGCACCGGTTCGAAGTCGCGCCAGTCGTCCGGGGCGTTGAACGGCAGCCGGTCGGTGTAACGGATTTCGATGGCGGCCGCACGATCCCGGTCGGCGTCGGTGACGATGCGCGCGGGCTCGAAGGTGACCGTCGCCAGGTGTGCGTGGTGGGTGGGGTTCGGGAAGTAGGCGACCCGGGTCTGCCATCCGGCGGCGGCGAGCGCGGACCGCAGATGCCCCAGGGCCAGACCACAACTGATCAGCAGCTGTCGTCCGGAGGCGTCGGTGGCGGGCAGCATGCGCTCGCGGACCGAGTACAGGTGCAGGGCGGCGCCGTCGAAGACCCAGCGCCACGGCTGGCTGTTGTGCAGCGAGGGCGCTCGACCGGCTAGCCGGACGGCCTGCTCGATCGTGTCGCCGCTGGGTAGTGGGCTCATGGACTCACGCTAGGACGCACGCGGTCATAGCCGCAGGGGCCATTGGTCCTCGGTGCGGTGCTACAGGACCCTTGGCGACACGCCGGGCGCGACGCACGCTGAAGGGGTGGACGAGCACACACAGGCCACGCCGTTGATCGATGCGCGGCGGCACGATGCGGTGATCTTCGATATGGACGGCGTGGTGACCGACAGTGCTTCGGTCCACGCGGCGGCCTGGAAGGATACCTTCGACGACTTCCTGACGCACCGTCCCGTGGTGCCCGGCGAGGATCGATCGCCGTTCACCGCCGACGACTATCTGCGGTGGGTCGACGGCGTCCCTCGATACCAGGGCGTCGCCAATTTCCTTGCCGCCCGCGGTATCTCACTGCCGTACGGGGAATCCGGCGACGGTGAGGACGTGGGGACCGTCTGCGCGCTGGGCAATCATAAGGACCGGCTGTTCCTGGATCGGCTCACCCGAGACGGGATACCCGCGTTCGCGAGCACGGTGGCGTTGGTGCGCCGCCTACAGGCCGCGGGACTCGGCGTCGCGGTCTTCTCCGCCAGCCGCAACTGCGCCGAGGTGCTGCGCGCGGCGGGCATCGGTGATCTGTTCGGCGTGCGGGTGGACGGAATCGCCGCCGACGAGCTGGGATTGGCGGGCAAACCCGATCCGGCGATGCTGCTCGAAGCCGCGCGCCGGCTCGGGGCCGAACCGGCGCGGACCGTGGTCGTGGAGGATGCGGAGGCCGGTGTGACCGCCGGCCGCGCGGGTGGTTTCGGCCTGGTGATCGGCGTCGATCGGAGCGGGCACGGGGACCGGCTCGCCGACCACGGAGCCGATGTCGTGGTCGCTGATCTCGGACAGGTGGAGCTGCGCAACGGTTTCCGGCGGATGTCGGAGCTGCCCGAGGCCGCTGCGGCGCGCCTGGGGGACCTGCTCGACACCGAAAAGGCCTCGGTGCTACTCGATTTCGACGGCACGCTCTCGGCCATCGTGCCCGACCCGGCCGCCGCGACCCTGGTCGACGGCGCGGCCGCCGCCCTGACCCGGCTGGCGGCGCGGTGCCCGGTCGCCATCGTGAGCGGGCGTGAACTGGCGGATCTGCGTGATCGGGTGGGCGTGGACGGACTCTGGTACGCCGGGTGTCACGGATTCGAGCTACAAGCCCCGGACGGGACGACCCATGTGCACGACGCTGCACCGGGCGCGGAAGCGGCTCTCGCCGCGGCCGCGGCGGAGCTCGAGCGGGCGCTCGGCGACGTCCCCGGGATTCTGGTGGAGCACAAGCGGTTCGCCGTAGCGGTGCACTACCGGCGCGTGCCGCCGGAACGGGTGCGCGCGGTGACCGCCGCGGTCCACGCCCAAGCTCACGGCCGGGGCCTGCGGGTGACGGGCGGGCGGAAGGTCGTGGAGCTGCGACCGGACGTGGACTGGGACAAGGGAACCGCACTGCACTGGATCCTGGGCCACCTCACCACGCCCACCCTGCCGATCTACGTCGGCGACGATCTCACCGACGAGGACGCCTTCGACTCCATCGAGGCCGAGGGGCTCTCGGTGGTGGTCCGCCACGACGAGAACGGCGACCGCCGGACCGCCGCCCGGTTCGCGTTGTCGGGCCCGGCAGGCGTGCGCGTGTTCCTCGACGACCTGGCCGGGTTGTTCGAAGCCGAATCGTCCGGGGCGGTGTCGGATTCGTGGGTGCTCGCCTTCGACGGCTACGACCCGACGCACGAGCGGCTCCGGGAGGCGTTGTGCACGGTCGGCAACGGCTACCTCGCCACCCGCGGCGCGGCGCCCGACTGCACGGCGAGCGAGCACCACTATCCGGGCACCTATGTCGCGGGGACCTACAACCGGCTCTTCGACCAGGTCGCCGGGCGTACCGTCGACAACGAGAGCCTGGTGAACCTGCCGAACTGGCTGCCGGTGACCTTCCGGGTCGGCGACGGCGACTGGTTCGACATCGACTCCGTCGAATTGCTGTCCTATCGGCAGGAATTCGATCTGCGCCACGCGGTCCTGTCGCGGCGGTTCCGTTTCCGCGACGCCACCGGGCGGGTCACGCGGGTGCGGCAGCGTCGCTTCGCGGCCATGCACGCCCCGCACCTGTGCGCTCTGGAGACGGAGGTGACCGCCGAGAACTGGTCGGGCACCGTGATCTTCCGATCGAGGGTGGACGGCGCCGTGCGCAATGAACTGGTGGCCCGGTATCGCGACCTGTCGGGCGATCACCTCGCGCCGGTGTCGGCGCGCGAACTGTCGCCCGAATCGGTGCTGCTGGTCATGCGCACCGGACAGTCGGGGATTCCGGTGGCGACCGCCGCACGCGGAACCCTGCACCGTGACGGGGTGAAACTGTGCCCCGCAACCGAACTCGTCCAGTCGGAGAGCTCGATCGGACACGACCACGGCGTCACGCTGGCCGAGGGGGACACCGTCGTGCTGGAGAAGATCGCGGCCGTGGTCACCGGTCGCGACCACGCCGTCTCGGCCCCGGACGACGAGGCCGCGCGGTCGTTGCGCGCGGTCGGCGGATTCGCGGATCTGCTCGAATCCCATACGGCAGCCTGGGAACACCTGTGGGATCGGCTGCGCATCGACCTCGACGGCGGTGATCAGGCGACCCGCCTGATCCGGTTGCACCTGCTGCATCTGGTGCAGACCCTGTCACCGCACACCGCCGATCTCGACGTCGGCGTCCCCGCGCGGGGCCTGCACGGCGAGGCGTACCGCGGGCATGTCTTCTGGGACGAGCTGTTCGTGTACCCGGTCCTGAACCCGCGCTTCCCGCGCTTGGCGCGCGGGCTGCTGCGCTACCGCTACCGGCGACTACCCGAGGCGCGCCGCGCCGCCGCCGCGGCCGGTCAGCGCGGAGCGATGTTCCCGTGGCAGTCGGGCTCCGACGGCCGCGAGGAGAGCCAGCTGCTGCATCTGAATCCGCTGTCGGGGCACTGGAATCCGGATCCGAGCCCGCGCGCCCATCACATCGGCAGCGCGATCGCTTACACCGTGTGGCAGTACTACCAGGCTTCCGGCGACCTCGAATTCCTCACCGACTACGGAGCCGAACTGTTGGTCGAGATCGCCCGATACTGGGCGAGTGCGACCGAGTACGATCCGCGGCACGATCGCTATCACCTGCGTGGCGTCATCGGGCCCGACGAATTCCACACCGGTTCGCCCACCGCGCCCGGGACCGGTGTCGACGACAATGCCTACACGAACGTGATGGCGGTGTGGACGGTGCTGCACGCTCAGCGGGCTCTGGAGCGGCTGACGCCACGGGCACGCGCGGAACTGCTGGAGTCACTGCGTGTTTCGCCGCGCGAGGTGGCCCGGTGGGAGCACGTCAGCCGCCGCATGTTCGTGCCGTTCCACGACGATGTCATCAGTCAGTTCGACGGGTACGAACTCCTGGCCGAACTCGATTGGGACGGCTACCGGCAGCGCTACGGCGAGATCCAGCGGCTCGATCGCATCCTCGAGGCCGAGGGCGATGACGTCAACCGGTATCGGGCCGGCAAACAGGCCGACGTGCTGATGCTGTTCTACCTGCTCTCGGCCGACGAATTGCGCGACCTGCTCGAGCGCCTCGGATACGCACTGCCGGGGGAGATGATTCCCCGCACCATCGACTACTACCTGGCCCGGACTTCGCACGGGTCCACGCTGAGCGCGCTGGTCCACGCCTGGGTGCTGGCCCGCGCGCACCGGTCGCAGGCGATGGAGTTCTTCGATCGGGTGCTCGACTCCGATGTCGCCGACATCCAGGGCGGCACCACGGAGGAGGGAATTCACCTGGGCGCCATGGCCGGAAGCATCGACCTGGTGCAGCGCTGCTTCACCGGGATGGAGATCCGTTCCGATCGGCTGATCTTCAACCCCTGCTGGCCGTCGGAGCTGGGGGAGCTGCGCTATTCGATCGTCTATCGGGGACATCGCCTGGCGATTCGGATCAGCGCTCGCGCGCTGGAGGTCGCCGCGGATCCGGGACGCGCCGATCCGGTCGAGATCCAGTGTGACGGCGTCACCGAGATGCTGGCGGCCGGGGCCACGGTGCGGGTGCCGCTGGACGCGCGGGACTTCGTGGCGGGCCGCGATCAGGAACGCAGCTGAGCGACGCCCCAGCGGACCAGCCCCACCGCGACCGCCAGGTATTCGGCGAACGCGAGGTAGACCAGCACCGCGCCGTACATCCGCGCCCAGACGAACAGATAGTCGGTGGACGCGGGGATCGCGACGACCATGATCGAACCGAGAACCAGCGCCGCTATCGCCACGGCGTGCGGTGGTGCGGGAGAATCCATGGTGATCAGCCTCGTCCCGGCGGGAGGCGGGCAGCAGGGCCGTTGTTCCCGACCCGGGAGTGACCAACGGCGGCCGAAGTACCGATTCGGTGATCAGGGGCGGCCGCGCAGGGGCCTTTGGTCCCCGGTTCGAGGACGATCGCCCGCAGTGGCGGGGTAGGTCGCGTTCCTACCGTGAGAGGACCAGCCCGGTTCGGGCACCGATGATTTCACCTCACCTCGGAGGCCACGATGGCACAGCAGCAGTACGACGATCCGCACCGGCTGGCAGCCGCGCCCGTCGTGGTCGGCGTGGACGGCTCGGATGGTGCGGCCCGTGCCCTGCACTGGGCGGTGGATTACGCGACGCGGCACCGGCGGCGACTGCACATCGTCCACGGAATGGACCTGGTCGGCGTGAGCCGTGGCGTGGGAACCTACGCGGTCGCGACGCAGCCGCTGATCGACAGCGTCAAGTCCGCGGGCCGGACGCTGATCCTGCGGGCGGTGCAGGCCGCGGCCGCGGACGATCCGCAGCTTCCGGTCTCGTCGTCCATGTCGGGCGACACCGCCGCGCAATTGCTGATCGACGACAGCGCGACCGCGTTCGCGGTGGTGATCGGCGCGTCCGGCACCGCCGGAACCCTCGCGCATCTGGGTTCCACCCTGTTCGCCGTGACCAGCCATGCGCGGGGCTCGGTGATCGTGGTGCGGCCGGATCCCGACACCGGCGGCGCGGTCCGGACCTCCGGTCCGGTGGTGGTCGGTGTGGATGGCAGCCGGACCAGCGAGGCCGCCATCGCGGCGGCGTTCGTCGAAGCCTCCGAGCGCCGCACGGGGCTGGTGGCCATGCACGCGTGGAGCGACTGGGACACCGGGCAATTCGCGGGGGACGTCTCCGCGGCGATGATCGGGAACCTGGACGATATCGAGGAAGCCGTGCTGGCCGAGCGGCTGGCGGGCTGGCAGGAGAAGTACCCGGACGTGGACGTGACCCGGGAGATCGATCTCGCCGGGCCCGCGGCCCAGCTGACCGAGCTGTCGAAGACCGCGCAACTGGTGGTGGTCGGCAACCGTGGCCGCGGCGGGTTCGCCGGCCTGCTGCTCGGATCGACCGCCCACTACCTGGTCCAGCACGCGCACTGCCCGGTGATGGTGGTGCACGCCGAGGGCAAGGAGGCCAAGCGATGACGAGGACCATGCCCGGTTCCGCGACCGGAATCCGGGACGACCTGGTCGATCTGGACGCGTGGTGGCGTGCGGCGAACTATCTGGCCGCCGGCCAGATCTATCTCATGGACAATCCGCTGCTGACCGAAAGGCTTCGGCCCGAACACATCAAGCCACGGCTGATCGGACACTGGGGCACCGTGCCCGGGGTGACCCTGACCTATGCCCACCTCAACCGCGTCATCATGCGCACCGGGCAGGAGATGCTGTTCGTGCTCGGTCCCGGCCATGGCGCGGCGGCGCTGACCGCCGCGACCTGGCTCGAGGGCACCTACCCGCTGCGCCACCCGGAGGTGGGGCAGAACCTGGCCGGGATGCGGGAGTTGTTCCGGCAGTTCTCCTTTCCCGGCGGCGTGCCCAGTCACGCCTCACCGCATCTGCCGGGCTCCATCCACGAGGGCGGCGAGCTGGGCTATTCGCTCGCGCACGCCACCGGGGCGGCCCTGGACAATCCGAACCTGGTGGTGGCCTGCATGATCGGCGACGGCGAGGCCGAGACCGCCGCGCTGGCCACCAGCTGGCACGGATCGCTGTTCCTGGACCGCGTCACCGATGGGACCGTGCTGCCGATCCTGCACCTCAACGGCTACAAGATCGCGAATCCGACGCTGCTGGCCCGTATGTCCCGCGGAGAACTGGACGCCATGCTCACCGCACAGGGCTGGGAGCCGATGTACGTGGAGGGCTCCGATCCGGCCGAGGTGCACGTACGCTACGCGACCGTGCTCGACGAGGCGATGGAACGGATCCGTGAGATCCGTGACGACGCCGAGCGCGGGCTCGGGCCCCGCGATCCGTGCCGCCCGATGATCGTGCTCGCGACCCCGAAGGGGTGGACCGGTCCGGCGATGGTCGACGGCGTCCGCGTGGAGGGCACCTTCCGGTCCCACCAGGTGCCGCTGGCAGGCGTCCGGGAGAACCCCGAACACCTTGCGCAACTGGAGCACTGGCTGCGGTCCTACCGGCCCGAGGAGCTCTTCGACGCCGACGGTCGTCCGGTCGGCCGGATCGCGGACCTGCACCCGCAGCACCTGCGCATGAGCGCGAACCGCGCCGCGCACGGACACGACAGCGTCGACCTGCGGCTCCCGTGCCCGACCGACTACCGGGTCGAATTCGCAACGCCCGGAACAGAATCGGCCGAGGCCACCCGCGTACTCGGCGGCTACCTGCGGGACGCCCTGGTCGAGAATCCCCGCAATCTGCTGTTCTTCTCCCCGGACGAACACACCTCCAACCGCCTGGACGCCATTCTCGAGGTCACCGGCCGTCGCTGGCGCGAGCGGCGCATCGTGGGCGACGATCGGCTGTCTCCGGACGGCCGCGTCTTCGAGGTGCTCTCGGAGCATCTGTGCCAGGGCTGGCTCGAGGGCTACCTGCTCACCGGCCGCCACGGGGTGTTCTCCACCTACGAGGCGTTCGCGCACATCATCGACTCGATGGTGGTGCAGCACGCGAAATGGCTGCACATGGCCGCCGATTTCGCCTGGCGTGAGCCGATTCCCAGCCTCAACTACCTGATCACCTCGCATGTGTGGCGGCAGGACCACAACGGGGCCTCCCATCAGGATCCCGGCTTCATCGACCACGTGCTCAGCAAGCGGCCCGAGGTGAGCCGGGTGTATCTGCCCCCGGACGCCAACTGCCTGCTGCATGTCTTCGACCACTGCCTGCGCAGCCGGGGACGGGTGAACGTCGTCGTCGCGGGCAAGCAGCCCGCACTGCAATACCTCGACGACGACGCGGCGCGGGTGCACTGCGAACGCGGACTGGGGGTCTGGCGGTGGGCGAGCACGGATTCCGGTCGTCCCGCCGAGATCGTGCTGGCCTGCGCGGGCGATGTCCCCGCCCAGGAGACCCTGGCCGCGGCCGCGCTGCTGCGGGACATGGTGCCGGACTTGGCGGTTCGTGTGGTCAATGTGGTGGACCTGGCGCGGCTGTTCCCGCCGGACCGTCACCCGCACGGCATCGCCGACGAGGACTACCGCGCCGTCTTCACCGACGCCCCGGTGATCTTCGCCTTCCACGGCTATCCCTGGCTGGTCCACCGCATCGCCTACCGCCGCCCGGGCCACGACCGCATGCACGTCCACGGCTTCACCGACAACGGCACCACCACCACGCCGTTCAGCATGTGCGCGATGAACGGCATCGACCGCTTCACCCTCGCGGCCGCCGCTCTCGCCGAGGTGCCCCGCCTCGCCGACCGGCTCGCGCCCCTGACCGAGCGGTTGACCACGCAGCGTGAAGCCGCCGACGTCTATGCCCGCCGCCACGGCATCGACCCGCCCGAGATCGCCGACTGGCGCTGGCCGGCGGC
>NZ_JBHWHH010000074.1:0-32561 GCF_042732555.1 Nocardia sp. NPDC059764 | reverse complement strand
GCCGCGGGGCGGCGACCGGGCCGGTCAACGTGGTCGGAAGGGTCAGGCGGCGGACTGGCCGATGCTGACGTTGCCGAAGGAGGTGTGGGCGTACACCTGGACGAGGTCCTGAGGCTGGTCGACGGCGGCCAGGCGGTTCTGGACCGAGCCGGACTTGGTGTTGGACTCCAGCTGGGCGGCGCTGCCGGGCTTGATGCCGACGGTGAGGTCGCCCATGGAGGTCTCCAGGCGCAGGATGCCGCGGGCGGCCTCGGTGATGTGGATGTCGCCCTTGGCGACCTTCGCGGTCACCGAGCCCTCGGGGCGTTCGACGGTGATGTCGCCGGCGGACACCTCGAGTTCGCAGTCGCCGAGGCCGCCGGCGCCGTACAGGTTGCCCAGGCCGACCGTGCCGGTGAGGCGGGAGCCGCTGGGGACGGCGACGGTGACCACGATGGTCCCGACGGCGGTGAACGGGTTGTGGGCGCGCCAGCCGGTGGGGGTCTGCACGGTGAGGACGCCGTCGGTGAAGTGGACCTGGACCTGCTCCGCAGCGCGGACGTCCTCCTTCTTGGCGGGGTTCGCGGGCCGGACGTCGACGACGGTCTCGGTGCGGTCGGCGGCGGTGACGGTGACGTTCCCGGCGGCCACGGCGACGGCGACGGTGATGGGGGAGAGGGTCTCGAAGGCGGTCATGACTTGCTCCTTTGGATGCGATTCCGGGGTGGTGCCGGGCTGATGGGAGTAACTCTGAACGCGCGCGCTGACAGCGGGCTGACGCTGCCCTGACACGGCCGCTGACACTGGTTCTGCCCCGGTCACGGGTTGACGGCACAATGGTCCGGTGCAGATCAGGATGCTTGGACCGCTCGAGATCCGAACCGAGGACGGTGGATCCGTGGACGTGCCGGGTGTCCGATTGCGGGCGTTGTTGATCGCGCTGGCCCTCGAACCCGGCCGCGCGGTCGCGAAAACCACGCTGGTCGACTGGATCTGGGGCGAACAGCCGCCCGCCGACGCGGCGAACGCCCTGCAGGCGCTGGTGTCCCGGCTGCGAAAGGTGCTGCCGGACGGCGTGATCGACGTGCAGCCCGGCGGCTACCGGCTGGCCGTGACGCCCCGCGCGGTGGACGCCGTCCGCTTCGAACAGCTGCTGGACGCGGCCCGCGGCGGCGCGGAGGCCCAGCAGGCACAGGCCCTGCGCGAGGCCCTGGAACTGTGGCGCGGCGCGCCCCTGCAGGACCTCGCCGCGCAGGAGAACGCGGCCGTCGACGCCGCGATCACCCGCTTCGACGGCCTGCGCCTGGCCGCCGCCGAGGATCTCTACGAGACGGAGGTCCGGCTCGGTCGCGGCGCGGGCTCGGTCGCCGAGCTGACCGAGCTGGTGGATCGAAACCCGGTGCGGGAGCGCCTCGCCGGTTCGCTGATGCGCGCGCTGGCCGCCGCGGGCCGGGGCGCGGAGGCGTTGACCGTCTACCAGCGCACCCGCGAGGCTCTCGCCGACGAGCTGGGCGTGGACCCTTCGCCGGAACTGTCCGCGCTGCATGTCGCGCTGCTGCGCGGCGAGGTGGGCGCGCAGCGCGAGGAGGACCGCCGCACCAATCTGCGCGCCGAGCTGACCAGCTTCGTCGGCAAGCAGGCGGACCTCGACGCCGTGCGGGAACTCGTTGCGGCACATCGGCTCACCACGGTGACCGGTCCCGGCGGTTCCGGTAAGACCCGGCTGGCCACCGAGACCGGGCGCGCCATGCTCGCCGAGCTGCCGGACGGCGCGTGGCTGGTCGAGCTGGCGTCGGCGGGCGTGGGCGGCGATCTCGCCCAGTCGGCGCTGGCCGCGCTGGGTCTGCGCGACGCGCTGCTCGGCGGCGCGCCCAACGCGGAACCCGTCGACCGGCTCATCGCAGCCGTCCGCGACCGCGACATGCTGCTGATCCTCGACAACTGTGAGCACGTCATCGAGGCCGCGGCCGCCTTCGCGCATCGCATGCTCGGCGAGTGCCGGCGGTTGCGCATCCTCGCGACCAGCCGTGAGCCCCTGGGCATCACAGGTGAGGCGCTCTGGCAGGTCGAGCCGCTGGCCCTGCCCGCCGGGAACGCGGACGCCGCCGAGATCGAATCCTCCCCGGCCGTCCAGCTGCTGCGCGATCGGGCGAGCGCGGTCCGCAAGGATCTCGCGACCAATGCCCGCACCCTGGCGACCATGGCCCGGGTGTGCCGGGCGCTGGACGGGGTTCCGCTGGCCATCGAACTGGCGGCCGCGCGCCTGCGCACCATGTCCCTCGAGCAGCTGGCCGACCGTCTCGACGACCGCTTCCGGCTGCTGACCGGCGGCAGCCGCACCGCGATCCCGCAGCACCGCACCCTGCGCGCGGTGGTCGACTGGAGTTGGGAGCTGCTCACCGACGCCGAGCGAAAGGTCTTGCGCCGCTTGGCCGTGTTCTCCGGCGGCGCGACTCTCGAAGCGGCCGAACAGGTGTGCGCGGCCACCGAGTTCGGTGCGGACGCGGCGGTCGAGCAGTGGGAGGTGCTCGAACTGCTGACCACGCTGACCGAGAAGTCCTTGCTGCGCACCGCCGGTGACGACGAGCCGCGCTACCGCATGCTCGACACCATCAAGCAGTACGCCCGCGATCGTCTCGCCGAAGCGGGGGAGTCCGACGCCGCGCGCCGCGCGCACCTGGCCTGCTTCACGGCACTGGCCGCGACCGCGGAACCGCATCTGCGCCGCGCCGAACAGGTGCGGTGGCTGGCGGTTCTGGACGCCGAGTACGACAACATCGCCGCCGCCATGCGCGGCGCCCTCGCCGCCGAGGACGCGCCCGGCGGACTGGGCTTGGCTGCCGCCGCGGGCTGGTACTGGTGGCTCAGCGGCCATAAGGCCGAGGGTCGGGAACTGGTGAGCGCCGCCGCGGCCCTGCCCGACGAGACGGTCGACGCCGAGACGCGGGCCACCGTGTACGGGTTGGTCGTGCACTTCGTGACCTCCGGCCCAGGCGACCAGCGTCAGGTGGAGGAGTGGATCCACAAGGCGAGCGACGTCAGCCAGGGCATCCACGCCAGTCATCCGGCCCTGGCCTTCCTCGCCGCCCTGGAACGCATGCTGAAGGGGCCCGACGAGTTCCTGCCCGCCTTCGAAGCGCTGCTCGACGACGCGGACCCGTGGGTGCGGGCCCTGGCCCGATTGCAGACAGGCAAGCTGCGGGTCGTGCTCGGTCAGGGCGGGGAGCAGGCCGATGAGCAACTGGAGTTGGCGCTGGCCGAATTCCGGGCCATCGGTGAACGCTGGGGCATGTCGTTCGCGCTGACCGAGCTGGCCGACCGGATCGCCATGCGCGGTGAATTTGGCCGCGCGTGCGCGTATTTCGAGCAGGCGGTGGCCGCCGCTACCGAGGTCGGCGCGATCGAGGACGCCGTCCGGATGCGGTCACGGCAGGCCCAGTTGTACTGGCTGCTCGGTGATTTCGACGCGAGCGCGGTGGCGCTGACCGAGGCGCAGCGGTACGCGGATCAAGCGGCGTGGCCGAGTGGTCTGGCCGAACTCGCGTTGGCCCGAGCGGAATTGGCCCGCTGGAACGGTGACGTCGCGGAGACCGAGCGCCAGATCGCGTTCGCGACCTTGATGTTGGGTGAGGACGTGGGCCAGCCCTTCATGAGCGCCCTGATCCACGATCTGCGCGGCTACCTGGCCGAGGACACCGTCGCCGCGAGAACCGAACGCGCCGCGGCTTTTCAGGCGGCGACCGCCGGCGGGCACGCGCCCCTGCTGGCTCGGATCATCGTCGGCATCGCCGATCTGGCCCTGCGCGACGGCCAGGCCGCGCAGGCCGTGCGGCTGCTGGCGGCCGGCGACGCGGTGCGCGGCCTGGCCGACCGCTCACATCCGGATGTGGCCCGCATCGAGCAGACGACACGAAGCCGCCTCGGTGAAGACGGCTTCACCGAGGCGGCGGGGGAGGGGGCGCGGGCGGACTGGCACGAGCTGGCCCGGGTCACGCTCGCTTGCTGAAAGTGGCTCGCGACCACAGGTATCCGACGATGGCGAACCCGGCGCACCAGGCCAGCGCGGCGGCCGTGTAGCCGCCCGACGGGTGGCCGGTCAGGAAGCCGCGCAGGGCTTCGATGATCGGGGTGAAGGGCTGGTACTGGGCGAACTGCCGCACGCCCTGGCCCATCTGGTCTGCCGGGACGATCGCGCTGCTGACGAACGGCAGCATGATCAGCGGCACCACCGACATGCCCGCGGACTCCGGGGTCTTGGCCGCCATGCCCAGCGCGACGGTCAGCCAGGAGGCCGCGAACGAGGTGGCCACCATGACGCCGATCGCGCCCAGCCATTCGGTGGCCGAGGCCGGGGGCCGGAAGCCCAGGGCGAAGGCCACGCCGAGCACGGCGGCGATGGCGATCAGGTTGGTCAGCATGGTCGCCACCACGTGCCCGGTCAGCACCGCGCCGCGGGAGACGTCCATGACCTTGAACCGGTTGATGATGCCCTTGGCCATGTCCGAGCTGACCGACACCGCGGTGCCGGAGAGTCCGTAGCTGATGGCCAGCAGGATCATGCCGGGTGTCGCGTAGTTGATGTAATCCTCGCCGACATTGAAGGCGCTGCCGAACACGTAGACGAAGATCAGCAGCATGATCACCGGCATCAACGCGGCGTTGAAGATGGAGACCGGGTTGCGGGCGATGTGTTTGAAGTTGCGGCGCAACATGATCGCGGAGTCGCCGAGCGAGGCGGTCAGGCCGCCGGTGGCGCCGATGCGGTCGGTCGCGGTGGATTCGGTGGAAACGATGGTGCTCATGCTGCGTCGGCCTCCATGGTGGCGTGCCCGGTCAGGGCAAGGAAAACGTCGTCGAGATCGGGGGTGTGGATGGAAACGTCGGTGGCCTCGACCGAGTGGTCGGCGAGCCGGTTCAGCAAGGCGCGCAGGGCGTTCGACCCGCCGTCGCCCGGCACCTGGAGGGTGAGGGCCTCGTGGTCGGCGGTGCCGTCGGGCAGGATCCGCGCGGCGGCTTCCAGCTGCGCGTTGTCGCGGAACCGGAGCTGCAGGTAGCTGCCCGGCACCCGGCGCTTGAGGTCGTCGGGCGTGCCCTCGGCGACGATGCGGCCGCCGTCGAGCACCGCGATCCGGTCGGCCAGCTGATCGGCTTCCTCGAGGTACTGGGTGGTGAGGAAGATGGTGACGCCGTCGGAGGTCAACTCGCGCACGATCTCCCACATGGTGCGGCGGCTGCGCGGGTCCAGTCCGGTGGTCGGTTCGTCGAGGAAGACGATGTCCGGCTTGGTCACCAGGGTCATGGCCAGGTCCAGTTTGCGACGCATGCCGCCGGAGTAGGTCGAGGCCGGTTTGCGCGCCGATTCGGTCAGCTCGAACCGCTCGAGCAGACCGGCGACCACCCGCTTGCTCTCGCTGCCGCGCAGGCGGTGCAGGTCCGCCATGAGCCGCAGGTTCTCCTCGCCGGTGAGCAGGTCGTCGACCGCCGCGAACTGACCGGTGACCCCGATCGCCGCCCGCACCGCGCGGGTCTCGGTGGCGATGTCGTATCCGGCGACGCGGGCCGTCCCCCCGTCGGCCCGCAGCAGCGTGGTCAGCACGTTGACCATGGTCGTCTTGCCCGCCCCGTTCGGCCCGAGCAGCGAGAAGATGCTGCCGGTCGCGATGTTCAGATCGATGCCGTCGAGGATCGTCTTGTCCCCGTATGCCTTCCGCAGCCCCGAGGCCGCGATTGCTGTGCTGTTCATGGGGAGAACTTTCGACCGCCCACCTGATATCGGCCTGACGCGGACCTGACACGGCGCCTGACAGGCCCTATACGGTTTTGACACGGCATTCGACCTGGGTTTGACGGCGACGGAGACCCGATCGGACTACCGTTCAGTCATGGCAAGCAGGGACATCGTGGTGAGCGTCGGGGATGACGACTGGCTCACCCTCAGCGATGCCGCCGAATGTGCGGGGATGAGCGTGGCGGCATACGTGGCCTGGGGAGTTCGGGTTCTGGCGTTCCAAGCGCGCCCGGGCGGCTCGAAGCGCCGGCCGTCGACGTCCCCGTCGGCGACCCGCCGTCGCGCGAAGATCACCGACGAGACCGAGTCGATGGCCTGGACCGAGACCTTCTCCGAGCGACTATCCCACCGCACCGAGCGCTATCGCGGCTTGTAAGCAGGTCCCGACGTGCGGTGACCGGCTGGTTGCCCGAATAGCCCGCGTCGGGGTAACGCTTCGGAAACACCTCCCACCAGCTTTTCGATCCGCCCGATTCTCGGTGTTACCGTGAATTTGCTGAGGCGAAGGAGTTGATGGATGCGGTCGTCGCTGCCCGATGCGAGCCCGAAACGCCCGAAAGGCATGGCGCGGGTGCCGGGTGGCAGCTTCGTCATGGGATCGGAGGACTTCTTCCCCGAGGAGCAACCGGTCCACACCGTGACCGTCGAACCGTTCTGGATCGACGAACATCCGGTGACCAATGCCGAGTTCCGCCGCTTCGTGAAGGCGACCGGCTACGTGACGGTCGCCGAAAGACCTTTGGACCCAGCCGATTTCCCGGGCGCCGATCTCGCCGACCTGGTCCCGGGCGGGTTGGTCTTCCAGCGCACCGCCGGACCGGTACGCCTCGACGACTACCGGCAGTGGTGGGCATATGTGCCCGGAGCGTCGTGGCGGCATCCGCGCGGCCCGGCCAGCACCCTCGACGGCCTGGACCGTCATCCGGTCACCCAGATCGCCCACGAGGACGCCACTGCCTACGCGACCTGGGCGGGGAGATCGCTGCCGACGGAGATCGAATGGGAATTCGCCGCGCGCGGCGGCCTCGACGCCGCCACCTACGCCTGGGGTGACGAATTCGAACCACGCGGCCGTCGCATGGCCAACACCTGGGCGGGCCGCTTCCCGTGGGAATTCCTCCCCGCCCGTGGACAATCCGAACAGCCCGGCACCACCGCCATCGGAACCTATCCGCCCAACGGCTACGGCCTATCGGACATGACCGGCAACGTCTGGGAATGGACCAGCGACCTCTTCACCGCGGACCGCCGGCGCCCCGCCCCCGCCTCCTGCTGCGCGCCCGCCAACCCTGTGGTCGCGGAATCCTATACAGCGGAACGCTTTCCGCGTCGCGTCACCAAGGGCGGCTCGTTCCTGTGCGCCCCCAACTACTGCCTCCGGTACCGACCGGCGGCCCGGCAGGGCCAGACCGAGGACACGGCCACCTGCCACCTCGGCTTCCGAACGGTCATGCGAGAAAGCGCGAACGGCGGCCGATCTCGGTGACCGGCGGTTCGTCGTAGAGCCATTCTCGGGCGATCCGGTGCCAGTTGCCGGTCGCTCCGAGTTGGCCGAGCGCCGCGAAGGTGAGCAGGTCGGCGCGGCGGGAGGAGACGTGCGCGGGCGGCAGGAGCTGACGGCGCATGCCGCGGAGGTCGGCCGAACGGGGTCGACGGCGTGGACGACGGCGGCCGTGGCGAGTTCGGGGCTGATGGTGATCTCCTCGTCGAGCGGAGCAGCAGGATTGCTCACTTTTCGACAGGTCTACTTGGGATTGGTCACCTCGGTCGGGAAGTCCCGATCCGGCGTCACCGTATGACCGTCGGCCCCCAATGTGAGCGTCACGACCACCGGCCCACCCGACGGACAGCAGCTGGGGTCACTCCCCGCCAGCCACCGGTACCGCACCTGCACACTGCGATCCGAGGATCCGACCACCGACGTATAGGACGTCGACTTCTTCGTCGCGGTCCCCAGGAACCCGGCCTGGTTGAACAACATCACATGCCACGGCGAACTGGCCGTCCCGTGCGGCGTATCCGCCAGCACCCACATCAGCGCCGGACAGGACCCCACCTTCGCCTCGGTCCCGCTCTGCGCGAAGAACCCTTCCCCACCCACATTCGCCCCGAGCTTCCCCAGCGCCGCCGTCACCACCGGCGACTTCAAATCCACGCAATTCCCCCCACCCGCCGTGGCGGGCACCCCGTCCCCCGCAGGCTTCGTCACCACAGGCGCCTGCTCCCCACCCGTCGGCTGCCCACCCCCGGGCGCACCCACCGTGGTGGTCGCCACCCCACCCGGCTTCGGCACCGTAGCCCCGTCCTGACAACCAGTAGCCAGCCCCAGAGCCGCCACCGCCACACCAATCCCGACGATCTTCTTCATGACCAGTCCTCTCCCCTCGGTATCACCGGGTTATTCGCGGACCACCCGAGAAACGTTGCGCGATCGGCCGTGTCACACATCCCCGGGCTGCGTCGTCACCTTGACGAAGCCGACTGAAACGCACCGCGTTCCAGGCCCCGGCTGCACAACTCGAAGAGGGCGGTTATCGCTCTCTCCCACAAGGAAATTGGAGTCTGTCATGTTCATCGCCTATGTGATCGTCACCGTCGTGGCCGCCGCTTGGGTGGGGTTCTCGGCGTTCTCGCTGTATCGCCGGGCCGAGTTCGTGGTCGAGCCGCTGCGGCAGTACTCGGTGCCCGAGGCGTGGTGGACCCCGCTGGCCCTGGCCAAAGGGGCGGGCGCGGTCGGACTTATCGCCGGGCTGTTCATCCCCTTCGTCGGGGTGGCCGCCGCCATCGGCTTGATCCTGTACTTCGCGGGTGCGGTGATCACGATCATACGGGCCCGCCATTTCGGCAGCATCCCGTTCCCCCTGCTGTACCTGGTGCCCGTCGCCGTGGCCATGGGCCTGGGCTTCGCCGCCTGATCGAGTCCGTTACCGACCCGTCGATCGAGAGAAGAGAAGATCATGGAACCGCGTTTCAACCTGTACGCCAACGACGTTGCCGCCAAGTTCAACAGGCGACTGGTCACCGCCGCCCGCCTCAACGTCCTCGCGGGCCTGGCCGGCGGCTCCTACGCCCCCGGCCAGTGGTAACCCGCCCTCACCCCTGAAGATCACCGCTCTCGAGAAACTCCTCGACAGCGGTGATCTTCACTGTCCACTCCGAAACAACCTCCCCCTCCTTGTTCGCCGGAATTCGCTGCGTGTAGCCGCGGCGAGTGCGCAGCGACCGACGTTTCTCATGGATTCCCCCCCGAAATCACCCGGCCCCCGCCGGAAATCACGCCGGCCCGTCAGAATCCGCTCACGCCCTTGGCGAGGGCGGTGGTGCCCATGACCATGAACACCACGGCGATCACGGTGTGATTGTTCGCCTGTAGCCAGTTCTTCAGACGGGCCAGAGCGCCGCGCAGTTGATCGGCCGCGACGGCGTACCCGCCGACGGGGACGAGCACGGAGGCCGCGCCCAGCAGGACGAAGACGGTCAAGGCCGTCGCGGTACCGGTCGGATTCAGGCCCGCGGTGCCGATGGTGACCCCCGCCGTGATGCACAGCAGCAGGTTCTTCGGATTCAGCAGGGACACCAGCAGTCCGAAGCCCGCGGCCTTGGCGACCCCGAGTTCGTCAATGGCCTTCATCCACCCCGGAATCGAGTCGTCCTTGCGACTGCCCCACTGGCGGACCGCGATGTACACCAGCAGCAGTCCCATGACGGTCTTGATCACCGAGGCCGCGATCGACGGCTGGCTCGCCGACCGCATCAAACCCGATGCCGCGGCGGCGGTGACGAGGCCCGTGACCGTCACGATACCCGTCACCCAGCCGAGCGCGAAGCCCACGCTCGCCCGTCCGGCATTGGCGGACAACAGCATGAGGATGGCCGCCACCACCGGAATGGGCGAGAGCGCCACGCCGATCGCCAAGGGCAGCAGATCTGCGATCACGAGGCCATCGCCGCGAGATTGCGCCAGAAGTTGGCGAGGCTGTCGGTGCCGCCGAACAGCGTCGTGAAGTTGGTGGAGTCGGCCATCACGATGTCGCCGACGCGAACATCGTTGGGCGGCAACCACAGCAGGGTGTTGAACTCGGTATTGCCCGCCTCGATGAACGGGTGCGGACGGGACAACTCGATCGGCTGCCGGGCGAGCACCCGCACGGAATCGCTCTCCGGCTCGGTGAGCTGGTAGTGCGGCAGGTGCGGGTGGAAATTGAAGGTGGTGACGTTGTCGAGCAGGTGCGGCGTGTCCAGGTCGCGGAACGTCGTGAGCGGCGCGATCGACCGGGTGCCCTCGACGACCGCCGGACGCAGGCCGTACACATTGTCGACGGGGACGTTCAGGGCCGTCATCAGCGAGCGGGTGTACGCGCCGAACCGCTGCTGGCGCGGCACCAGCGGGTCACCGTGGTGCTCGAACTCCACCTGACGCTGCGCCAGGTCATCGGTGAAACCGACATCGTGGTGCGGCGCGAGCAGCAGGCATGTGCCCTCCCGCTGCAGCCACTGCTGGATGGCCGCGATCTCCTCGGGCGCCGCCGCCTCCTGCGCGAGCAGGTGGTCCAGGCCGAACACCATGAGGGTGTCGGTGTCGGCGAGGATGCGCTCGTCGATCGGCTGCTTGTATCCGGCCTGGTCGATACGCTGGAACACCGCCACCGGATGCCCGGTCACCTCACCGGCCAACTGCTGGAAGTGCAGGGTGGAGCGGTGGAACAGCTCGAGGGTGCCCGCGATGCCCTGCAGGAAGTGGGCGGCGTCGTATTCGGGGGTCTCATAGGCGGGCCAGGTGACCTGGCGCACCTCGGTCATGGTGGAGAAGCGGTTGTCCAGCTCGGCCGGATTCCGCTGGGACTCCCAGGGATAACTCCACGTCCAGTAGATGCTGATGCGCCGCTTGCCCGGGGTGTAGGGGCGGGCCACGTGGTACTGGTTATAGGTTCGAGCCGGGGTGAACGAGCTCATGCTTCCTCGCTGTCGGTGAGAGTGGTCAGATAGCGCAGGGCCCGCAGCCCCGGCAGAAAGAAATACGCGCCACCGCTGACATTGGTGAACGCCGGAATTCCCTTGATGGTCTTGCGAATCGGGCGCTTCGGAATCTTGTATTCCAGGGTGCCGTCCTGATTGCCGATGATCGGATCGCGCTCGTTGCCCAGTTCGTGGAAGGTCTTGTCGTTGACCCACACGTTCTGGGCGAACTCGAACTGGCGCACCAGGCTCGCGCACAGCACGAAGGCCGCGATCCCGCGGTCCGCGCCGTCCTCGGGCGTGCCCTCCGGCAGGTAGGGGCCGTAGGTCGCGCCGCGCCGAATCATCCTGCGGCGCTGGATGTTCACGCCGGTGTCGCGCGGATTCATGCGGCGGATATGGGAGCCGAGCGGCACCGCGTAACCGTGCGGATCCATCTCCTTGTAGGTGAAATCGTTGTTGCGGGACAGATCCGCGCCCAGCTCCGGGTCGTCGGTCTCCGGGGCCAGGACCAGCGGCGCGCCACTGCGCCACCGGCCCATCAACTTGGCGGCCACCAGCTCCTGGTCATCGGCGGTCTCGCCGTGCTCGGCCAGGAAGTCGCGGAACCGCCCCACGTGCTCGCGCAGTCGCCGGTAGGCCATGAAGGTGCCGTTGCGCGAAAGGACTTCGGGCTGCGGCAGATCCTCCGGCTCGCCCCGCTCGTCCGGATAGCCCAGGATGAATTCCCCGGCCTTCACCGGCGCACCGCTGCCGGGCGTGGGCTCCTCGCCGCTGCCCTCGATCACCGGCTGCGACAGCCGATCCCGATAACCGAAGTGGTCGTGGGCGTACTCGAAGGGCGGCACCGCCTCCAGGTCCAGCGAGGACAGCACGGTCACGCCCGGGCATTCGGCGACCAGGGCATTGTGGTCGGCCACCCGGCGTTCACGTTCGGCGGCGTCGCGGGCGAACAGGATCACGATGGCGTGCAGATCCTCGCCCGCGGTGCCGTCGATCCAATGGTCGGGATGGTTGGCGCCCTCGTCGCCCAGGATTTCCGCCCGGGCGGCCATGCCCTGGCGGAATTCCTCGGGAAAACTGGCCAGCGCGTCCTCCGGGACGCCGAGCGCGCGCAGGCCGGTCCAGGTGAAAGCCACTGACACCCAGTTCTTGTCGGTGTCCACCGATCCTTGGAGATCGGCGACCGAGGGCACGCGGTCGACCATGGCCGTGAGCCACGCGCGCGCCCCGGCCGGATCGGTGAAGGTGAGGAATTCGTAGCGCCCGGTCAGCGCGGGCACCCGGGTGATCAGGATGTGCTGGATATCGTCGAATTCGAGCACGATCGATCCCGTTACTGCATCTCGTCGAGCATGTTCGAGAATGCCGACTTGAGTCGCAGGGCCTTCTTGATCTCGTCCGAGGTCACGTACGGGTACTCGCCGTACTCGAGGAAGCTCGGGAACTGGTGCGCGCGGAAGAATTCGATGGCGGCGGCGCGGTTGGTGCGCCAATCCTCGGGAAAGCCCTCGAGATTCACGAACGCGGTGGTGATGCCCGTGGCCAGGAACAGGTCGAGGGCGTCCTCGAGGTACTTGTCGAAATCGGTGTCGAAGATGCCCTGGTACTGGAAGGTGAGGCCGTCACCGATGTCGAACAGCACCCAGCGCAGATAGTGCAGCCGCAGCGGCGCAAGCACATTCGGGTCCTGCTCGACCGCGGACTGGATCACCTTGCCGTGCTCGCGGAGGGCCGCCTCGTGACCGGGCTTCACTTTGGCGATGATCGAGAATCCGAAGTTGGCGGGGGTGCGGGGATAGACCGGTCCGTACCTGCCCTGCTCGAATTCGAAATACCCGGTTTCGGGGAGTGCCATTGCTGCGGGCTTGGACCAATCCTCGTTGCTCGTGGCCACGTTCTCGTCCTTCCACTTCGATCCGAATGCGGTAGCTGGAACGTAACCAACCCTAAGGGGATAAGATGACGATCGCTTATCATTACGGGACAGGGTGTTGATCATTCGGGGACATCGGAGAGGTATTGAAACCGCTGGCCCGCTACGCAGCGCTGAACGAATACGTTGACCTGGGCAGATCGCTGGGGATCGACCCGGTGGGACTACTGCGATCTTCGGGCCTGGACCCGGTCGGACTCAGCCTGCAGGACCGATGGGTCCCCGCCGCCGCGATAGCTGACCTACTCGAAAGGTCGGCCGTCGCGGCCGACTGCCCCGATTTCGGGCTCCGCCTGGCCGCCCGACGGCGTTTCGCCAACCTGGGCCCGCTGAGCCTCGTCATCCGCGAGGAACCCGACGTGCGCAGCGCCCTGCGGGTGATGTCACGCCACGAGGACACCTACAACGAGGCCCTGCGCACCCGCCTGACCGAACAGAACGGCGTCGCCACCATCCGCCTCACCCTCGATATCGGCCAACCCGGCGAGACCCGCCAATCCGTCGAGCTGGCCGTCGGCGTCCTGCACGGCCTGCTGGCCGGATTCCGCGGCGCCACTTGGCAGCCTGTCGAGGTTCGCTTCACTCACCCCGCCCCGCCCGACCCCCGCCCCCATTACCGCACCTTCGGCCCGCATGTGACCTTCGGTCAGGACTTCAACGGAATCATCGCCTGCACAGCCGATCTCGACGCCCCCAACGCCATGGCCGACCCCCAGCTGCGCGCCTACACCCAGCAGCTCCTGGACCCCGTCCTCCCCATCCGCCCCGTCACCACCGCCGAACGCGTCCGCGAACTCATCGAACTACTCCTCCCCACCGGCCGCTGCTCGGTCGACAATGTCGCCCGCAGCCTCGGCGTCGACCGCCGCACCATCCACCGCCGCCTGGCCGCCGAAGGCGAAACCTTCAGCGGCCTCCTCGACTCCACCCGAGCCGAACTGGCCTGCCACCTGGTCGCCAACCCCCGCCGATCCCTCACCGAAACCGCCGGCCTCCTCGGCTACTCCGCCCCCGCCAACTTCTCCCGCTGGTTCCGCCGCCACTACGGCTGCAGCCCCGCCGAATGGCGTCGCGCGCGAATAGCGTCCGAAATCCCCTGACCTTCTGAATCGGCAGATGTCCGGGCCTCCGGTCGGATACGCTGCCCGGTTGAGTTGAAAAGATCTCGCTTCAGTCTGGATTCGGGGTGTCAATAGTGTTTGTTGGGTCGCGGGGTACTGGCCGACGGTGGATGTGCGCGGCCATCGCGGCGCTCGCGGTCACCACGGCGACGGCGGGCAGCGTCGTCGCGGACCCGGCTCCGGCGGGCAAAGAGCTTGTGGTGCTGGGGGATTCGTTCTCCGCCAATGACTGGGATCATTTCGAAGGCAAGAACGACTGCAACCGACACGGCGCCACCGCCTGGCCGGTGCAGCTGGCCAAGCTGATGGGTGTGTACGGAACCGAGCAGGTATCCGACCCTTCGTGCCCCGGCGCCTCCATCGACAGCGGTCCCGGCTGGACCATGGCTCAGCAGGCGCAGCGCGCCGACAAAGAGGGCGCATTCGGTCCGAACACCAAACTGGTGACACTGCAATTCGGGATGAACGACAAATGGGGAAGCTCGGATCAGACCCTGTTCACGTCCCTGCAGTCCTGCGTCTTCAACCTCGAATTGGGCTGTGACCCCGACTCGGTCGAGCAGGGTCGCATGACCGATTACACCGGTGTCTCCGGCGCCCTGATGGCGAAGCGAATGAGCAACGCCGTCACCTACATCAAGTACTACGCCCCGAACGCCCGCATCGTCGTGGTCGGCTACCCCGAACTCTTCACCCCCGGCAGCAGCACCATCTGCCTCTCCATCCTGGGCGCAGCGCCGTTCATCAATCCCCGCGGCCGTGCGTTGGTCGAGTACCTCGACCGCATCGACCAGGCGCAACGAGAAGCCGCCCATCTGCTGGGTATCGATTTCTTCGATACCCGCACCCTCACCGCCGGCCACGACCTCTGCTCCTCGCAGCCCTGGCTGAACGGAATCCTCGACCCCCGCACCGGAATCGACGGCCTCCCCTTCCACCCGTCGGCCCAGGGCGACACCGCCCTCGCCAACGCCATCCACACCCGCTACGGCCGCTGAATCCGGAGCCACCTCAGGCCAGGATTTGCTGGGCACCCTCGGACTTGCAGTTGGGGTTCGCCGGATCTCGTAGCGGTTTCCGCACCCGCAGAGCAGCTTCGGCAGTCAATTGGCTTCGTTCGAGCGGCCCTGAACCGTGCTGTGTACCGTCCGCGTGTTCCCCGTCGGATTGCTCCTGGAAGATCGGCGCCGCGACTTCGAACAACGCTGCCCGAGCGCAGCCCGAAAACGCGGCCCTACTTCCCGGTTAGGGCGATCGATCGGGCAAGCGAAAGGGCGGCCACGGTGATGGTCGCGGGGCCGTCCTTTGTCCTGACACCTCAGGCGGGCACGACGCCGACGCGCTGTGCCAGCTTGCCGAGTTCGCCGGTGGCGAGATCGCGCCGTGCTTCCCGCAGCATCGCGCCGACCAGTTCGCGCACCGGAGCCAGACCGCGAACATGTTGAGGCGCAGCGTGTTCAGCCCTTAGCAGGGAGTGAAGCGTCGCGCGGTGATCGCGCTTCATCGCGTACGCCCGGCCGACCTCCACAAAGTACAGGGCATGACGTGAACCCTTGGGTAGGTCCGCCGGATTCAGGGATTCTGCGATGCGCAGCGCCTGGCCGGGTTCGCGGCGTTCCACGGCCGAACTCATCTGCCACAGTGCGACGTTGGCAGGGCCGAAGGTTCGATTGCGTGCGGTGCTGTGGCCGGACGGTGCGCCGGTGAGCCTGCCCGCCATCTCGGCGGCTTCATCCAAGTGGGGTTGCGGGTCGCCTCCGGCCAGGGTCTCGACGAACCCGGCCTGGAGGCGTGCCATCCCTACAGTCTCCAGTTCACCGCGCGTGCTCGCATCGGGTGTCAGCTGATCGGCTACGCCGGTAGCGACCGTCAGTGCGGCCGACAGAGCGCCTGGCCGTGCTGCGAGAACCTGGGACTTCAGGAACTGGGCGGCGGCGATCGGGGCCAGCGAATCGGCATGCGCCGCCGCACGTTCCGATTCCTGCACAGCCGTCCATGCCAGGGCATCATGGCCGCGCTGCCGGAGCGCGGAGGACACACCATAGGCAACGGTGGCCAGCAGGTCCCACGCCGCAAGGCCACCCCGCTCGGTGAGGTGATAGGCGTCGTTGAGGAGATCAGGCAACAGCGGGCCTAGTGCGGCGTAATCCCCGCCCTGCCGCAGCCGTGATGCGTGCTCGACGGCTGCGCTCAGTTCGTCCAGGGTGCGCGGTGGGCGGGTGTCGGTCACGTCGCCCCGGGTCCACAAAGCAGTTTCGATTGTGGGCACGGCGCGGTGGAATGCGCTGGTGGACGGGTCAATCCGGTCGTCGCTGCCGGTCAGGTCGCCGAGTGTGCATCCGAGGGCTTCGGCCAAGGCCAGCAGGGTGCGTCGGGAGTCCACGGGCCGGAGCCCGGTCTCATACTTCGCGATCACCGATCGGCTGATCCCGGAGCGGTCGGCCAGCACCTGTTGCGAGATCCCGCGCCGCGCCCTGATCTCGCGGACCCGCTGCCCGATATAGGTGTCCTGTTCGTCGATCATGAGCCGCTCCCTCCGATCCGCCCTGACAAGGCACAGGTTACGTGCCTTGTGTTCCCGGGGGAACAAAGTTCGGTGCCCGCGCTGCGAAGGTCAGGAAGCGGGTATCCGCCGCCGTCCACGAGGCGCTCGGTACTCGACCACAACGCATCGGCGACCAAGGGGGTAGCGATGGTAACCGGGACTATGGCGGAGGCGGCGGTGCTGGGCGTGCTCGCGCCCGGCGGGATGCTGACCGCCGCCCAGATCAGCGAACAGGCCCAGATCACCGGGTGGTCTGCCCGCCGGGCGATCGGGCAACTGGAATCACGCGGTCTGGTGATGGCCGTCCCGTACGCCTCCCGCTGGTCGATCACCCCCAGAGGAAGCACGGCCTGGACCACGAAGTTCAGGAGGTACGCCCGATGAACAGCCGAAGGGCTTGCCCCGCAGGGCAATTCGCACCGCCCGGTATCGAACCCGAAGGCCGCTACCTCCAGCGCTCGGATGGGTCCTGGTCGGTGGTCGGGGCGGACGGGTGGCCGGTGCCGATGGATGAGTACCTGGCGCAGCGGCGTGAACTGGAGGCCGATGTTTCGGCCCTCGAATCCCTGGGGGTGACAGCCATCGACGCGGAGCCTCTGATTGTCCGTGAAATTGCCTGGGGTGCAGTGAATTCCGAACGAGGGGAACTCGAGCGATGATCACCGACCTGGTCAGCCACGAGACCGCCCTCTTCTGGGAATGGATGCTGGCGTTCCTCACCCCCGGCGCCACGCTGGTCTGGGCCGCCCTCCGGCCACAGCGAATACCCCCGGAGAACAGCGTGGACGCGATCAG
Source organism: Nocardia sp. NPDC059764 (assembly GCF_042732555.1). NCBI lineage: Bacteria > Bacillati > Actinomycetota > Actinomycetes > Mycobacteriales > Nocardiaceae > Nocardia > Nocardia sp. NPDC059764. Next base: position 15,441 of record NZ_JBHWHH010000074.1, on the reverse strand, counting down.
GGCGCGGATCGAACGGGAGCGATGGGCCGCCGCCGACACGAGACGACCGCGCCCTGTGCGGCCCGCGAGGCCCGCCCGAAGGCCGGCATCACACCGCAGCACAGCCTGACCGCCGCGCTCAGCCGGGGATGTCGGCCGACCGGAGCGTGCCGTCCTGCCTCAGCCGATGCCGTCCTGCACCGGATAGTCGATGACGACCACACCGCCGGTGGCGTAGTTGACGACATCGTCGGCCGCCCGCTGGCCGTACTCCGACGCCCGCATCGCGGCCAAGGCGTCGGCGTCATCGAAATCGGCTTCGAAGACCGCGAAATACGGCGCTTCTCCGTTCCTCGACGCCACGTCGAAGCTGTAGCGCCACGCGAGCACGCCGGGCCAATTCGAGACCAGCGGAAGGTGGTTGTTCACGTAGTAGTCGCGGAAGTGGTCGGGGTCGGCGGGCTTGGGATAGAGGACCAGCAATTTATGCATGACTGCCTCCTGCGGCTACCACGGTCGGTTGAATCGTCATATGCGCAGGTTAGGGCTTGATGTGTGGTCGAGGGAAAGACCGGAAGGCGATAGACTCAGAACGGATCGTTATCAATCGGCAGGGAGGGCGCGTGGCGCCGGATACGGTGAGCCTGCGGTACTTTCTGGTGCTGGCGCAGGAGTTGAACTTCACCCGCGCGGCCGCACGGATCGGTATCGCACAGCCCGCACTCAGTGCCCGGATGCGCCGATTGGAGGCGGAACTCGGTACCAGCCTGCTGGTTCGCGACACGCGTAGCGTCGTATTGACCACGGCCGGTGCGGCTTTGGCGGAGTCCGCGCCGCCCGCGCTGGCGGCGCTGGACCGGGCATGGGACACCGCCCGGAACGCGGGGGCCGGTGAAATGGGCACGCTGCGCATGGGATACAGCCTCAGCGCGGGGGCCGAGACGGCGCCGGCCCTGGTGGACAGGCTCATTCGCAACAGCCCGGGACTCGAGGTCAGTGCGGTCCCGATGGCGACACCGGAGATCTCCGCCGCGGTCGCGGACGGCCGCATCGACGCGGGGATCACCCGCGGTGAACAGCCGGGTCGTGACGTGCGCCGGTTCCTGCTGCGGCGGATGCGCGTCGGGGTCCAATTGGCGCAGCATCATCCGCTGGCCGAACACCCGGAGATCGAGATCGCCGATGCGGCCGCGTATCCGCTGCGACTCCCGGACCGTACGGCCAACCCCGTGATCCACGATCAGCTGTCCGCACTGTTCCGCGACACCCGGCCGAGCCCCCAATTCCACACGTCCGCAGTCTCTTTCGACATGTCTCAGCACGACCTACGCGACGGGCTCACCCTCGCTCCGGCCGGTGAAGTCGCGGCCACGACACAACCGGCCGGCCTCACGTGGCGACCATTGCGGGGCGCACCCGCCATGACCATCCACCTGGTCCTCCCGCGTGTGCAGTCACCACTCCACCGCCGCATCCGCACCGTCGCCAAAACCCTGGCACACGAGCTGCACTGGCTGCCGGACTGACGCGCAGCAGTCACCCAGATCGCCGACGGTTCGCCGGAGTGGCGGCTGGGAGGCGACGGGACAGCTGAACCTGATGTGTTCGATCACGGTGAAGTGAGCCAGGATTGACCGGCCGAAAGGCACAATTGGTGGCATGGCTGATCTCGCGCTGACGCCCGAGCGGCGGAGTGAACTGGCTGCGCTACTCGGTGACGAGCAGGGCTTGCGGGCTCGGTACCCGAACGTCGCGGAGTACCTGGAGACCGCGCCGATGTTGCCTGGCACGGGTGATCAGCACGCTGACGCGGCATTCGATCTGAAGCTTGTGCACTACATGACGGGCGGCGAGTCTCCGAGCGGGAATCCCTACTGGGACATCGTGGAGTCGTCGGTGTCGGAGCGGGATGGCCGATGGGTTGTGGACGGTGGTAGGCCGTCCGGGAGCGCTCGACTCGCGTTCGCTCAAACGATCCTTCAGACCGCGTATGCGTACGCCATCCCGTCGCCGCGAACAGTCATGTGGATCCGGGAGTTCTGCGGAGCGAGCGGTGTTGTCGAACTCGGTGCAGGGCGCGGGTATTGGGCTGCGCAGCTCGAGCGCGCAGGGGTGGAGACGGCCGCGTACGACTCGGAACCGCCGGATATCGCCGATAACGTTTCTTTCCCCGGTGCTGCTGGTCAGCGTGATGTCTGGCATCGCGTCGGCGGTTTGGAACAGTATTTGGATCGGACCGAAGACAAGGCCGATTACACGCTTCTGATGTGCTGGCCGCCCGGCTGGGGCAGTCCGATGGCCTCCGAAGCCCTTGCGCGGTTCGAAGAACACGGAGGTCAGCGGCTGGTCTTCATCGGTGAACCCAAGGGCGGCAAGACTGGCGATGATGCCTTCTTTGATGCCCTAGTGGAGGGGTGGGAGTTGAAAGCCGCTCCACTCCAATATATTTCGTGGTGGAATCTATCCGATGTTGCCCAGGGGTGGGTGCGCCGGTAGTCGCCTTCAGGACTCGTCGTCATCTGTGAGGGCCATGCGGAATACGAATGCGTCGTACCGGTTGAGCGGATAGGACACATCGGAGATCATGATCACGCGGCCGTCGGGGTCCACGAAGCGCTGATGGACCGTCTTGACCAACTCGCCTGCGGGCGTGCCAAGCCATGCGGCATGGGCTGGGGTCGGTAGTCGGTCGGCGATCGTTTCCTCCAGGAACGCCGCGGTCGTCGTGCCGTGGATGCCCAGGGGTTGGTAGGAATCGGAGATCGAGATCGGTTTGCCGTTCTCGCTGGCGCGGGTGGTGACGCGGGTGATCTCAGTGCCATTGGCGAGGCTCAGCGGCTCCGCGATGGTCGCGGGAGCGGATATGCGCTGCGAGTCGTGTTCGATTCGAACCGCGTGATCGGACTCGTGACCGAAGGTTGTCTCGGGACGTTCCATTTGCCGTTCGGGTGAGACCCGGATCAGGTTCGGTCGATCCGCAACGAAGGTCCCGCGGCGCTCGATCGTGCGGACAAGACCTTGGCTCAGCAGGAGCTTGATCGCCCTGCGGATGACTATGTCCGAGACGCCGTTGTCAACGGCCATCTCGGTGAGGCTGGGCAGCTGGGATCCGGGTGGCAGTGTCCCCGTTCGGATTCGGCGTGCGTACTCGCCCGCGATGGAGACGTAAGCAGGTTCTCCCATCAGGTTTCAGCCCCTCGATGCCCGGTGCAGTGCAATGGATGCGTTTCAGTATACGCAACTGCGTATACCCACTGATCATATCGGCGGTCATGACGCATCAACCGCTGTATACGCCTAGCATTGTGCGTATACGCAACTGCGTATACGCTAAAGCGACTTGGGTAGTGCGGGGACGGATCGAAGGTCCCACCGGCGCAGAGTTGTCGGTGCTGAATCGCCTCGCACTGCTTACATAGGCCGCGAAACGATTTGGACTCCAAGGGGGTACCGATGGCAGCCGGGTCGATGGCAGAGGCGGCGGTGCTGGGCGTGCTCGCGCCCGGCGGAATGCTGACCGCCGCCCAGATCGGCGAACAGGCTCAGATCACCGGGTGTTCGGCCCGCCGGGCGATCGGGCAATTGGAGTCGCGCGGACTGGTGGTGGCCGTCCCGCACGCGTCCCTTTGGTCGATCACCCCCAGAGGGCGCGCGGCTTGGGCCACGAAGTTCAGGCGGTATGCCCGATGAGCCGCCGAAGGGTGCGGCCCGCAAGGCAATCCGCACAGCCCGGTATCGAGCTCGAAGGTCGCTACCTCCAGCGCTCGGATGGGTCGTGGTCGGTGGTCGGGTCGGACGGGTGGCCGATCCCCATGGATGAGTACCTGACGCAGCTGCGCGAACTGGAAGCCGACGTCACGGCCCTCGAATCCCTGGGCGTGACCGCCATCGACGCGGAGCATCCGAGTGTCCGTGAAATTTCAGGGCGTGCAACGAATTCCGAAAGTGAGGAACTGGAGAAATGATCGCCTACCTGGTCAGCCACGAGACCGCACTCTTTTGGGGATGGATAGTGGCGTTCCTGGTCCCTGGTGCCGCGCTGCTGCGGGCCGCGCTCTGGCCGCAGCGAATTCCCCCGGAAAACAGTGTGGGCGCGATCAGGGCCCGGATCGAACGGGAGCGATGGGCCATCGCCGCCGACACGAGACGGCCGCGACCTGCCCGGCCCACCCGAAGGCCGACATCACACCGCAGCGCAGCCTGACCACTGCGCTCGGCCGACAACGTCGGCCAAGTTCAGCGCTGACGGTGTGCCCTCGGCAGGATTCGAACCTGCGACACCCGCTTCAGGAGAGCCTCCTGAGTCTGTTTTGCCCGGTACGTGAGTGGTTGGCAGCGTTGGCGGGGTTGGCCTGATGGCCTGACCGGGGCGAATTGTTGTTGGGCTCGTTGGTGAGAGCCGTGCCGTGTGGCGCTGCTGCGTACGGACTGCGTACGCGCTGTAATGCCGATGAGCGTGTACCGCCTCTACCGACAGATCCTGGTGAAACCACTTGTCTACGAGGCATATCGCATCAGTTTCGGGTGCCGGATACGCTGCGACGATGGCAACTGTTGCGGTAGAGGCCCTGAGTGCCGGTGACACGATCAGCTTCGAGAGCGAACCAGCACTGGTCCAGAGCCTCCTCCGCCACAACACGCAGAAGGGCGAGCACACCTACGATCTCAAGCTCAAGGTCTTGAGTTCAGGAGTAACCGTTGGGCGTTCCTACCGTGCAGGTACAGAGATCGAGCTGATTCCCGTGGAGATCAAACCGGTGACGCTGGCATCGACGATCGAAAGGATCTGCACGTTCGTGGATCCCGACGGGTCGCTGTACGAATTGGACGTCGCGGACTTCCAGCCAGCTCTCAGGGACATGTACGAAGGCACCACCGAGGTCTTCGCTCTGAACCTACTGAACGGCGAAGCTATCACCATCCGGCCAGCGCGGCAGTAGTGGTCGAAATACGACATCTCCACCGCAAGACACCACGTCGTATATCCGTACATGCCGCTGACCGCGCTGTTCGAGCCGGCCATTGGCGCGGGAGATTTTAATCGGTCCTTCTGTGCCGGTGTATTCGGATCACCTGGTCGCGATCGACCTGTCGGACGATGAGCGCGAGGTGCTGCGTTGCGGGCTGAGGGAGTGGGGAGGCCCCACTCGCTGCAGTGACGCGCTCGCGGTAGCGATGAACTTCCAGAGCGTGGCTGATCTGTACGAGCAAGGGCGCCGACTGAGTTCGGCGTTGATCGCGAACGAGCCACTGAGTGCTCGTGACTGGCGGCGGTCGTTGGTGGCGACCGAGTTCGTTTTCGCCAGTGATGTCTACGGGTCCGGCTTGGATTGGTCGATCACCACGGGTTTCTCGGATGTGCAGACCATCGCGACTCTTCGAGTCTGCAGCGGAAGTTGAGCCGTGCGCTGCGGCAAGCTTTGCACGGCCGTCGCTGACCGCACATCCGGTCATGCCGGGCTCGGAACGGCCAAATGGTCGACTTCAAAGCTCAACGGGCCGAATGGCTTTGAACTCCGATCGGACCCGCGTCGGCTTGCCCCGAACGTCCTGCTCTGCGGATTGCACGACGATCCATCCGGTCTGACGTCGGGACTGCATGCTCGTCAGCTCAGTGCGAGTGAGCCTGTTGGCGGGTTTCTCGGGCGCGACGGTAGGACGGGAAGGAATCGAGTAGGTGCTGCTCGAACTTGGGTGCGCGCGACTCGCGCTCACCGAAGTGCAGCTTCGACCGCAGGTGTGCATCCATTACCTGCACGGCGTCCTCTGCCCGATTCAGCGATAACAGCAACAGGATCAGACGCCGGACGAACAGGGGGTGGCTGTCGTCGGCCGCCGATGACGCTGAGTTGAGTAGTGGCTCGACCGCCAATATTGCCGTGGCCCAGCTGCTGACAGGCCCGTCGACCATGTTGAGGAATTCTTCGACGGCGGCTTGGACGTCGTCGTCGGTCTCGATCAGGATCTCCTGCGCGGCTGCTCCGATGCTGCCGCTGCGTCCGAAGCTCTCGATGGCGAGTTCGGTGGAGTAGGGCCTGCCGTCGGACAGATCGAGATTGCTGACCGCTGCATCCGGTACTGCATCGATAGCGGTTTGCAGGGCGGGAACCGCCAGCGAGCCCATGCCGGTCACTCGCAGTTCTCCGTACCTCAGGACAAGGTCGGCGAAGACTTCCAACACGCCCAAGAAGTGCTCACCTGCAACAGGTTTGCGGAAGACGTAGCCGTCATCCACCCGGTGCATCATGAAGCCGCGGTCCGTGCACATCGCTGCCTTCAGCTCCCGTGCCAGTTCCGCGCGGGTTGCCCCCGTCGCCATCGGCCCTCCCAACGACCTCGCAAATTGCTGCCTGCGACCCACAAAAACCCAGCAGCCCGTCACCGCTGGACAATACCGATGGTCGGTGTCGGTCCAATCCAGCAGCCGATATCCGCACATGCCGCTGACACCGCGGATACGGAGCACGGCGCAGACCATGATTCGGGAGTAGCGCTACTAGGTGCCGCCGCCCATCGACTGCGGCACGGCGTAGCCCACGCTGACCCGTCCAGCACGTCGGACTGCTCTCTGGAGCTATTCTTTTTGTCCTTCGTTACGAAAAGCCAGACCGCGCGAATGCATGGCTGACCTCAACTTTCGGGTTCTTGCGATCCTGAAAGTTTTGCGTGACTGATCATCACGAACGGCACTCGTGTGCCTATCGCGAGCCCCGACCAGTCGGTCGGGGCTTTTTCGTTCCGTCCAAGCCCCCCGGTTACGCATCCGCGCCGGGGGGCTTTTTGCGTTCAAAGGAGATTGACGGTGTCCAGAGTATGGAGTGCCCTCGCCGAGGGTGGCAGTTGGCTGGTGTTCTGGCTTCAGCTGCCGGTGTTGGTGCTCGCCTTCGCGGTCTTGGTTGCGTTCGCCCTCGCGTTGTTCCGTGCGCGCCCCGAGGATGTTCCACAGGTGTTCAGCACGGCCACAACGCTTTTCGACCGATGGCCGCACTGGCTCCCCCGCCGGCGGGCCATACTTCCTAAGGGTGAGGGCGAGCAGGACGAGAGCGAGACAACGCCCGTCGACAGTGAGATGAGCCCCGTCCTGAACGAATCCGACAGTGAGAAGGAGGAGCAGTGAGTCGTCGGCGCTCTTCATCCCGCCCAACTGAACGACATGCCACCGACCGGGTCTCGGTCGCAGGGACCCTGAACGCAGTCCAGCGGAGATTGTCCGCCTATGTTGGTATGCAGTTGCTGACCCAGGACGAAGCGACCGCGATCACCGAGATGGTCCATGGGATGTGCGACATGTTCCCGGTAGCGATGACCGAGGCCGCCGAGGAACTCGTCAACGATCCCCGCGGGGTGAATCTGAGCGACACGTTGGGTACCTTCGTCGCCGCGATGTTCATCATGGCTCGATACGCAGAAGACGCCGCAGGATCCTCCGCAGGCAAGAGAGCAGCGAAGCCGCACGAGATGAATTCTCGCGAAGGGAGGATCTGGTCCAAAATCCACGACGAGCCACAACTGAAAGAGACGTACGACCAGTGGCTGCGGGACCTGTCCATGGGGATCTGGGAGCGTGCAGCGGAAAGCAGGGGTGCGCGACTGCTCAAGTGCCCCAAGCACGGCTGTGTGGCCGAGGTGACTGCGGAAATGAGACTGTGCGCAGCACGTACCTGCGAATGCCCGTTGCGTGAGCAAAGTCGCGGTCGCCGTTCCAAGTTCTGCCGACCGGAGTGCCGCCAGCATGGATACCGAGACAGGCAAAGAGGATTGCCGAGCACAGCACCGGATATCGTGGAGGCGCTCGGGCACACCGCCACCCTCGACCGCGGTGTGGGAAATCTCGCCGAGCGCTGGCGAGCGATAGACGACAAAATGAGGCGGGATAATGCCTGGTCGGAAGCGGTCGCGGAGGCTGCTATAGAGATGACCTTCGAGGAAGAGGACTGACCACACCTGGTCGCTAGTTCTCGCGCACTCCGCAAGTGGCTGTTCATGCAGGACCCGCTGATCTCCCTGCTCGGAGATCAGCGGGTCCTGGTTCGCTGGCGGCCTACGATTTCTTGTCGTCGTACTGCTCGCTGTCGCATCCGAACGCGCGCCGGTTCTTTCGGCGCAGGTCGCGGTGACGGTCATTCCCGTTAGGCCGTTTTCGGGATATCCTCCCTCTCATCGACCTCCAGACCTAGCTCTGGGAACGTACTAATCTGCCGAATACCGCGCTGACCGGTCCGGCCGGCGTGCAGCATCGGAAGATCAACTGGCCGTGCCGATCCGAGGCCGGCCGAGTGCACCATAGTGCCGATTCTCGTGTGGTGACCAGTACGGCGCACTGGTCACCGGCACGGTCAGGCCGCTGTCTTCACACCCGGTGGGTTCCAGGTGCCATCGATGATCTTGTTGTCGGGCCAGTACAGCCGCAGCATCAGATTGAACTCACCTGATGCAGGAGTGGGCAGCCAGTTGGATTCCTTTTCCGCGCCGGGGGTTTGGCGCTGGATGTAGACATCCAGCGAGCCATCGGGGTTCTTGCGCATCTGTTCGCCCCGCACGGCGTAGCGGTTGATCGGGTTGGTCACGAAGAAGCCCTTGTCGTTGTACATGGTCAGCGACCAGAACGCGTGCACGGGCGGGATCTCGTCAGCCGCGAAATGCAGCACATAGCTCCGGTCGGAGGTCAGATTCGCGCCGGAGGCGTCGATCCGCGTGTTGGGATAGATCGCGTCCTCGGGCAGGTTTGCGCCCAGACCGCCGTGGGCCACCACCGCGCGCCGGTCGTAATCGGTGCCGTAGGCGCCCATGCCGGTGCGAGCGATGTTCCAGCCGTTGGCCGGTGTGCCGCCGAGATCGGCCTCGATCTTCGACAGCGCCTTGGGCCAGGCGTTTTCCCAAATCTTGCGGTCAGATTCCGGCAGCGCCGACAGGTCGAGTTCCTTGTCCGGTGTCCACCCGGCCTTTGCCAGCTGGTCGAGCAGGTCCTTGTCTTCGGGACGGGCCTGGTTGTGCGACAGGCTCGAGTAGTAGAGGTCCCAGTACTGCTGTGGTTTCAGGTCGTGGATGTATTTCGCGACCTCCTGCCCGACCGGCCAATCGGGGTGCAGGTCGGTGTTTTCCGGCGGTGTGTACGCGGTGCCGTAGGCGCTCAGCGGCGCGGCGGTCAGCTGCTGCTGGATCGCGACGACCGCGGGAATGTCATCGGGGCCGTTGACCTGGATGCGGCCGATGATCCAGCCGCCGTCGGTGGGCATCTTGTACTCGTGCACGCCGTCGGGGAGGGTGCCGTGCCAGTTCGGGCCGGTGATGGCGAACTGGTAGGCGTGCCCGGTGCCGAGGGTGCGAGTACCCGGTGACGCTTGCACGTTGGTCCACATGTCCATGATCGGGAACAGGTGATACCGCTCGCCCATGTCCGGAACGCTGATCACCAGGGGCTCTTTGGACACGTCGTAGAACATCGACGAGTACAGGGTGTCGACATTCGCGCGGACCACGCCGGTGAAGGACGCGTCGGGCAGGAATGCCATGTTCGCGAACTGGTTCATCGGCGCGGCCCCCTTTCCGTCCGGGCCCGGCACATTGGTCGACTGCCGCCGCGTCACCTCCACCGACACGAGCGGATAGGAATACACGTACGCCTTCATCGCCGCCTCCTCGCTCACACCCGAACCCGACGAGGAACTCTTCGAACACGCGGTCATCCCCAGCGCGAGTACCGCTGCACCGACCACGACGGCGAGAATCTTGCCTCGATACGATCTCGAACTCACAGGCCCTCCTCATGGGGCTCGCACGATCGACCCAACTAGATTTGCCATCAAGTAACTAAGGCATCATCGAGGCTAAACCCAGAACCCGCACCATAGGGGCACCAGACACCCGCGTCGCGAGCTACGAACACCCGCTCATGCCGCAAACCGCGCCGACCGAACCGGCCAACGCACACCGCCCAGACGCAGCTGAGCCCCGCCCGGAACACCGGGCGGGCTCAATGAGTCTGTGCGCGTGGCGGTTTGCCCGCGGGTTACTTGTTCTTCGACGGTGACGCTACTCCGCTTCGGAACTCGACCGCGACGCCATCGAATATCTGCACGTCAAACACCCTGCTCACAGCTCGACTCGCGTACCGGAACCGAACAGCCTCTGCATCGAACCCGCCGGTCCAACCGCGACCGCCCCCAGCCGCTCCGCACGGCTGGCTCTAGCAGCTCATGGGCGCGCTCAGATCCACTTCCTGACGCGTACCTGCTGTGATGTCCCGAGCCCCACCGCGATCGGACTGTGCCGGGCAAGTTCTCGAGCTGGAGGTCAGGCAGGTACGACGCCTACGCGCTGTGCCAGTTTGCCCAGTTCCCCGGTGGCGAGATCCCGCCGCACTGCCCGTAGCATCGCGCCGACCAGTTCGCGCACCGGGGCGAGCCCGCGAATATGTTGGGGCGCAGCGTGTTCGGCCCTCAACAGGGCGTGAAGTGTCGCGCGGTGGTCGCGCTACTCGCGTACGCCGGGCCGACCTCCACGAAGTAGAGGGCGTAGCGCGAAACCTTGGGTAGGTCCGCCGGGTTCAGGGTCTCCGCGATACGCAACGCCTGACCGGGTTCGCGGCGCTCCACGGCCGAACTCAGCTGCCACAGTGCGATTGGTGTCGAACGGCTGAAGGCGACGCCGGTCCTGCGGTGATTTGTGGTGACCGCCCGTTCAGAACCTCAGTTCGGCCCAGTCGATATCGATGGGAAACGGCAGGTCGAGATGAATCTTATGGTCGTCGAGGGCGACGAACTCATGAGTCTGGATGAAATTGCGCTGTCGCAGCGGGACGATGCCGTTGGGCAGATTCGTGGATTCTTCGAGCGCATAGACGCGGAGCACCGCGATATCGCCCGCAACCAACGTGACCTGCCAATACCAGGGTATTCCGGCTTCGGCGTACTTGGCCTTCTTGCCCTCGATGTCCTCCTCGCCGTTCGAGGGCGAGAGGATCTCTCCGGCGATGACGACATCGTGTGCGGCGATGTCGTCATCGATCTCATCCAAACAGCGGTAGACGACGAAATCCGGAGTGCGGAAGTCGTTCTTGCTGTGGTTGAAGAAGACGTTGCATTCCATATCGACCTGCCAGCAGCCGGAGGGCTCCCCCGTCCGCATCGCCGCCTGGGCGTTGCGCTCGAGCACATTCCCGACCCTGCGGCTGAAGCGCTGGTGCCGCGGCTTGGGCATGCGGGCCCACACCACGCGGCCGTTATGGAGTTCGATCTGCCGGGCGACCTCCTGCGGCAGGAGCTCGAGCTCCTCCCACGTCATGCGGTCGGGGATATCGGACCGGCTTGTCGATGTCATGGCGATCCTCCGGGATCGGGTCGATACGGCCTGACCCGACGTTACAGCAGTACAAGGGCGATGTGACCAGGCCGATTGAGGCGCGGGTGAGGGCCGGGCCAACGGCGCTGGCATTGGCCGGATAGGACCCGCCGGCGAGCCCAGCCAGAACCGCAGAATCGCCGCCACCGTCAGGCCTCCGGTGACCGCGAAAGCGAGTGCGCCGGTGACCCTTTGGTTGGTGCCCTGAACGTGGCCGACCAGCTGGATGCCCAGCACCGGGCCGCGACCGGGGCCGAATGTGGGCAAAAAGCGCTTCAGGTGGCGAAGTGTCGGCGCCGATAGGAACTCTGACCTGGGTTTTCGTTGTGCCCTCGGCAGGATTCGAACCTGCGACACCCGCTTTAGGAGAGCGGTGCTCTATCCCCTGAGCTACGAGGGCTGACCGCCCGGCCGAGGCCGGGTCGTCGGCAGTCTACCTGGTTGGGGGCTCGGGGGTCGCATCCGCTGGGTCAGCGGCGGGAGGCCTCGGATTCGAGGTAGGCCGCCGGGGTGAATCTGGTTGTTTTCCAACGGTAGAGCAGGGTGGCGCCGGGCCAGTTGTTGGTGATGCGGCCCGAGGCGTTGCGGTACCAGCTGGAGCAGAAGTTCCAGGGGGTGTCCTTCAGGCGGCGCTGCAGCCAGTCGTCCCAGGACTGTTCCGCCTCGGGGGTGGCGGCCAGGTAGCGGCCGGGGCGGCGGGACAGGTAGGAGATGGCCTGGCGGATGTAGCGGGACTGGGACTCCAGCATGTAGATGATGGAGCCGGACCCGACATTGGTGTTGGGGCCGTACATGAGGAACAGGTTCGGGAAACCGGGGACCGACATGCCCAGGAAGGCGCGGGCGCCCTCGGGGGACCACTCGTCGGCCAGTTTGCGGCCGTGCAGGCCGTAGATGTGCATGGGGGCCAGGAACTCGGTGCCCTTGAAACCGGTGCCGTAGACGATCACGTCGACCGGGTGCTCGACGCCGTCAGCGGTGCGAATTCCGTTGGGGGTCACCGCCTCGATGGCGGTGGTCTCGACCGTCACATTGGGCTGCGACAGGGCGGGGAAGTACTCGTTGGAGAACAGGCCGCGCTTGCAGCCCGCCGCGTAGTCGGGGGTCAGCTTGGCGCGCAGGGCCTCGTCGGGAACCTGCTTGGCGCGGTGCCGGTCGGCGATCGCGATCACCGGATGCTTGATCGCCGGAATATCGGTGAGCGCCAACGCCATCACCTCGAAGAAGGTCCAGATGGCGAACCGTTCGGCCAGCCGCGCACCGGGCACGTACTCGAACAGGGCGTGATGCAGCCGGGTGTACTCGACGTCGAACTTCGGCAGCACCCAGGCGGCCGAACGCTGGAACAGGGTCAGATGGTCGACCTTCGGCTGGATCGCCGGAATATATTGAATGGCACTGGCTCCCGTGCCGATACACGCCACCCGCTTACCGGTCAGATCCACCGAATGATCCCATTCGGCCGAATGGAACGCCGCGCCGGTGAAGGAATCGATGCCGGGCAGATTCGGCATGGCGGGCCGGGACAGCTGCCCGACCGCGGGAATCAGCACATCCGCCAGGTGAGTGACGCCGTCGGCTGTGCGGACCCGCCACATCGCGCTCGACTCGTCGAACTCGGCGTCCACCACCTCGGCTCCGAACTCGATCTTCGCGGGCAGACCGTGCTTCTCGGCGACCGTGCGCATGTACGCGTGGATATCGGCCTGCTGCGAGAATCGCCGCGGCCAATCCGATTTCGGCTCGAACGACCACGAGTACAGCGGCGACGGCACATCGCAGGCCGCGCCCGGATAGGTGTTCTCCCGCCAGACTCCGCCGAGGTCGGCGGCCTTCTCCAGAATGGTGAAGTTGGTCAGGCCGTGGCGCTGCAATTCCAGCGCCATACCCAGTCCGGCGAATCCGGCACCGATGATCAGAATGGACGGCTCCCGCTGCATACCAGCAACGGTAGAGCGCATTACCGCTGGTCATGCAGACATCGCCGGTCAGTGAATCGGTATTTTCGGCCACTCCGGGTTGTGAGCCCGGATTCGGATGCCGGTAGTTGCCGGAATGTCGTTCTCACTGCCCACTGTCCGGGTCAGTGAGCGCCGCCTGACCTGCGACGCTGTCCCCGACTGGACAGCCCGGTGTCGCACTCCCTATATTCACGGAAGTCTTTGCTCCAATTTGCTTGTCCTGGTTAGTGATTGGCTATTCTGCGCCGCCGCAGGGGGCGTCGTCAGCGCGCCGTGTCGCTGATCAGGACCGCGGAGTCGGCTGGTCGTCGTGTTGGGCGGCGGCGGGTCGGCAACGGGCTGCGGACGGCGAGGGTGGGGTCGTCGTCCGCAGCCCGAGACCTCGTCCCCCGCCTCGGGACGACTCCCTCGCAGCTGATGTCCGAATTCGGCTAGGCTCGCCGCAAGTGACTCAGTTCACGTCACTCGTAGGCACATGCAAGGAGCGGTTGGGAAATGTTGAGCACCATGCAGGACGAGCAGCTGTCGCTGGCGACACTGCTGCGCTACGCCTCCACCTTCCAGGGCGACAGTCATGTCTCCACCTGGACCGGCGACGGATTGCGCACCCAGACCTATCGTGAGGTCGGCCAGGACGCGGCCCGGCTCGCCAATGCCCTGCGTGACCTGGGCATCGGCGTCGGAGACCGGGTCGCCACCTTCATGTGGAACAACAACGAGCACATGGTCGTCTACGCCGCGGTCCCCGCGATGGGCGCGGTGCTGCACGCCCTGAACATCCGGTTGTTCCCCGAACAGCTGGTGTTCGTGGCCAACCACGCCGAAGACCAGGTCGTGATCGTCGACGGCTCGCTGCTGCCGATGTTCGCCCAGTACCTGCCCAACCTGAAGACCGTCCGCCACGTGATCGTCGCCAATGGCGACGCGGCCGCGCTCCAGGCTCCCGAGGGCGTCACCGTGCACTCCTACCGCGAGCTGCTCGACGCCCAGTCCGACAGCTACGACTTCCCGGTCATCGACGAGCGCTCCGCCGCCGGCATGTGCTACACCTCCGGCACCACCGGCGATCCCAAGGGCGTCGTCTATTCGCACCGCTCCAACTGGCTGCACGCCATGCAGGTGATCTCGCCCAACGGCATGGGCTTCGACGCCGCCGACACCGTGCTCGCCATCGTGCCGCTGTTCCACGCCAACGCCTGGGGCATCCCGTACGCCGCCATGATGTCCGGCGCCAATGTGCTCATGCCCGACCGCTTCCTGCAGCCCGCCCCGCTGCTGGAGATGATGGCCGCCGCCAAGCCCACCTTCGCCGCCGCCGTCCCCACCATCTGGGGTGGCGTGCTGGCCGGGCTGCAGGCGCAGCCGCAGGACATCTCGCACCTGCGCACCTGCGTGGTCGGCGGCGCGGCCGTGCCGCCGTCGATGATGCAGGCCTTCCAGGAGCGGCACGGCGTCAAGCTGCTGCACGCCTGGGGCATGACCGAGACCTCCCCGCTGGGTTCGGTCGCGCACCCGCCCGCCGGCGCCGAGGGCGACGAGGCCTGGAACTACCGCTACACCCAGGGCCGCTTCCCGGCCGGCGTGCAGGCCCGCCTGGTCGCCGACGACGGCTCGGTGCTGCCCAACGACGGAGAAGCGCTGGGCGAGTTGGAGGTTCGCGGCCCGTGGATCACCGGCTCCTACTACTCGCCGTCCGGCGGCGAGGTGGACCCGGACAAGTTCCACGACGGCTGGCTGCGCACCGGTGACGTCGGCAAGATCAGCCCCAACGGCTACCTCACCCTGGTCGACCGCTCCAAGGACGTCATCAAGTCCGGCGGCGAGTGGATCTCCTCGGTGGACCTGGAGAACGCGGTCATGGGCCACCCGGCCGTCGCCGAGGCCGCCGTCATCGGCATCCCGGACGAGAAGTGGGACGAGCGCCCGCTGGTCGCCATCGTGCTGATCGAGGGCTCCGAGGCCAAACCCGAAGAGCTGCGCGACTTCATCGCCCCCAGGTTCGCCAAGTGGCAACTGCCCGAGCACTGGACCTTCATCGTGGAGGTGCCCAAGACCAGTGTCGGCAAGTTCGACAAGAAGCGGCTGCGCGCCCAGCACGCCGAGGGTTCGCTGACCGTCGTCACGCTGGCCTGATCGCTGTATCCGTAATACAGCTCGAGCC
>NZ_JBHWHH010000073.1:0-32568 GCF_042732555.1 Nocardia sp. NPDC059764 | reverse complement strand
CCGCTGGCGAAAGCCCGCCGCTGATGAAAGCCTGCCGCCGGCGTGAGGCCCGCCGCAGGCGAACTTGCCTGCCGCAGGCGGCAATCCCGCCGCAGGCGATTACCCCTGCCGGAGGCAGCACCCCGCCTGGGGCGGGAACCACAAGAGTTTCTACTTGTCCTGGCAGGCGGCCGAGTCGAGCTTGGCGGCCTTGACGATGCTGCAGGCGTAGTTGTGGTCGATCTTCCAGTCGGTGCCGTCGGCGACGAAGGAGACGGTCGCGTTCTGGACCGGCTTGCCGTCGATGGTGACGTCGGCGTCGGCCTTGAGCTTGCCCTCGGCGGGGTCGCCCACATTGGTGATCTTGATCTTGACGTTGTTGGCCTTGGCGGCGTCGACCAGCTTCTGGGCGAGCTGCGGGTCCAACCCGGCGTTCTCGATCCAGTCGGTCTTGGTCTTGGAGTCGATCGACGGGTCGAACGCCTTGGTGACCTTGTCGTTCAGGTCCGCGACCGAGGGCTTGGGCAGGTCGGCAACCGTGGTGGGGGCCGGGGCCGCGCCGGTGACCTTGGCGTCGCCGCCGTCGGTGCTGCCGTCGAACTTGCCGGCGGGCGCGGCCGAGGTGGTGGCGGCGGCCTTGGTGGTGTCATCGGACTTGCTGCAGGCCACCAGGCCGAAGGCCGAGGTGGCCAGCATCAGCGCGGCGGTCGCGCGGAAAACGGTGTGCTTCAACGAAATTCTCCCCGTGATTTCAGAGCTGGTAACCGGTGGTGCAGTTCCAGTGAATGATGGTGGCGCCGGCGGAGTTCCGGTTGAGCGCCTGGTTCTTGGCGGCGATCCGCGAGGACGCGGCGCCGAAGGTGTAGTAGCCGTCGCGCGAGGAGTAGGCGACCGCGCCGCAGCCGTTCGAGAAGCGCGCGACGATCTTGCAGTCGTCATAGGTGCACGAGCTCATGGCGGCGTTCTGCGCCGCGGGGCTGTCGGAATAGTCGTAGGAGTAGCCGATACGACCGGTCGACACCGACAGCGCGATGGCGCCGTAGTTGTAGTCCTGGTAGGCGTTGGCCGGAGCAGCGGTCCCAGCGAGCAGGGAACCGGCGGCCGCGACCATCACGGCTGCGCCGCTGACGATCTTCTTCAAGGTGTTGCCCTTCTTGTGCTTTCGGGTCCACGACCCTATGGACCGAGGGATCAAGTTACCGATCCGGAAGTGTTGACGCCAACCGGCATCTGTGGTTGGTGCGGCGGCAGCGCGTTGCGGGCCGCCTCCGGCTGTGTTGTCACATCCGGTGCCAGCTCATGATCAGCGGCGGTCCTTATGGGAGACCGTTTGGTTTCCTTAATGCCCCGGTGCGAAGCCGGACAACCCGGACTAAGGTCCCCCTTATGAATATGGCCCAACGTGAGCGCCAGGCCCTGGTTCAGGCGATGGCCGAAGCCGGCCCCGACGCGCCGACCCTGTGCGGGGAGTGGACGGCCCGGGATCTGGCCGCGCACTTGGTCGTTCGTGAGCGTCGCCCGGACGCCGCCCCCGGCATCCTGCTCGAGCCGTTCGCCCCGTATCTGGACCGCGTGCAGCGCAAGGTCACGAAGCGCCCGTTCGCGCAGCTGCTCGACGAGGTGCGCTCCGGCCCGCCGTTCTACCTGCGCCCGGTCGACGCCCTGATGAACACCACCGAGATGTTCGTCCACCACGAGGACGTCCGCCGCGGCGCGCCCGGCTGGGAGCCTCGCACCCTGTCCGCCGCCGACGAGGACCGGCTGTGGAAGGTGCTGACGGGCGTGGCCCGCATGGCTTATCGCAAGTCGCCGATCACCATCGCGCTGGCCACGCCGGACGGGCGCCGCACGGTGGCGCGGCAGGCCGGGGATCGGACGGTCGTGCTGGCCGGTCCGCCCTCGGAGCTGCTGTTGCACGCGTTCGGTCGCAACGCGGTCCGTCTGGAGGCGACCGGCGCGCCGGAGGATGTCGAGTTGGTGCACGCGCTCGACCGCAGCGTCTAATCTGCCCAGAACGGTGCGCGGCACCCCGCTGACCCGGTGGTTTCCCGCCTGATCGCGGCGTCGACGGCGGTTTTTCGTTGTGATCGCCACAGTTTCTGATTCGGGTGGGCCGGGTGTTGCGGATGGTCCGGGTGGTGCTGTTGCGGCTAGCCTGGGACGCATGGCAGGTAAGGCCCGCACCGGAACGTCACGTACGCGAGCGGGGGCCACGCGGGGGCAGACTCCCGCGCAGTCCCGCGCGCGCACCCAACGCACCCCGGCCAAGGGCCGCGGCACCGCGGCGCGCAAGGCACCGGCCCGGCGGCCGGCGCCTCGGCGGGCGCCGTCCAATACGGCCCCGCTGGCGGTGGTCCGGCGTGGTGTGACCAGCGGCTGGACCATGATGGCGCGGGGCCTGGGCGCGACGACGCGGGCGGTCAGCCGGGCGGGGGAGATCGAGCACGGCCACCGGCGTGACGGGATCGCGCTCGGCCTGGTGGCTTTCGCCTTCCTGATCGTGGCGGCGGTGTGGCTGTCGGCGGGCGGCCCGGTCGGGCACTGGGTCGATGCCGCGGTGCGGGCGGTGTCCGGATCGGCTTCGGCGGCACTGCCGTTCGTGCTGGTGGCGATCGCGGTGATTCTGATGCGCACCGAGCCGCAGCCGGAGATCCGGCCGCGTCTGGTGCTGGGCGGCCTGATGGCGGGTCTGCCGATCCTGGGTTTGTGGCATCTGGCCGCGGGTTCCCCGTCGGACGCGCACGGTCGCGCGCACGCCGCCGGTTTCGTCGGTTACGTGGTGGGCGGCCCGCTCTCGGAGGGCCTGTCCGCGTTCCTGGCGGTCCCGCTGCTCATGCTGGCCATCGGTTTCGGCCTGCTGCTGTTGACCGGCACCCAGGTCCGGGATGTGCCGGAACGCCTGCGGGAGATCTTCGGCACCAGCGCGGGCGGCGACGAGTACGACCGCTACTCCGACGACCCCTACGATCCGTCCAACTACGACGCGGACGGTTTCCCGCTGCACGCTCCCGAGGTGCGCAAGCGTCGCGGCCGCACCCCGTCGGAGAACTATCCGGCCGACGAGTTCGGTGGTTCGGACGCGGTGACCGAGATCCTCGGCGAGCCTCCGTTGCAGGACGCGAAGGAGATCGTCCAGCCGGAGGAGAAGCCCAAGCCCGCCCCGGTGAAGGCCAAGCCCCCCAAGCCCGCTCCCGCGGTGGTCGACCAGACCCCGCCTCCGCCGGAGCAATTGGAGTTCGTCACCGACCGCGAGGTGGATGGCGATTACACGCTGCCGTCGCTGAACCTGCTGACCGACGGCGATCCGCCGAAGAAGCGCAGCGCGGCAAACGAATCCATGATCGAGGCCATCACCGAGGTGCTGGTCCAGTTCAAGATCGACGCCGCGGTCACCGGTTTCGTGCGCGGCCCGACGGTCACCCGCTACGAGGTGGAGCTGGGCCCGGGCGTGAAGGTCGAGAAGATCACCGCGCTGGCCCGCAACCTGGCCTACGCGGTGGCCACCGAGAACGTGCGCCTGCTGGCCCCGATCCCGGGCAAGTCGGCCGTCGGTATCGAGGTCCCCAACGCCGACCGCGAATTGGTGCGCCTGGCCGATGTATTGAAGGCTTCCAGCACCCGCAACGACCATCACCCGCTGGTGATCGGCTTGGGCAAGAACATCGAAGGCGAGTTCGTCACCGCGAATCTGGCGAAGATGCCGCACTTGCTGGTGGCCGGTTCCACCGGTTCTGGTAAGTCCAGTTTCGTCAACTCGATGCTGGTCTCGCTGCTGTGCCGCGCCACCCCCGAGGAGGTGCGCATGATCCTCATCGACCCGAAGATGGTGGAACTGACGCCCTACGAGGGCATTCCGCACCTGATCACCCCCATCATCACCCAGCCCAAGAAGGCCGCCGCCGCGCTGGCCTGGCTGGTGGAGGAGATGGAGCAGCGCTATCAGGACATGCAGGCCAGCAAGGTCCGCCACGTCGACGACTTCAACCGCAAGGTGAAGTCGGGTCAGATCACCACTCCGCTGGGCAGCGAAAGGGTGTATCGCCCTTACCCGTACATCCTGGCCATCGTCGACGAGCTCGCCGACCTCATGATGACCGCGCCCCGCGATGTCGAGGACGCCATCGTCCGCATCACCCAGAAGGCCCGTGCCGCGGGCATTCACCTGGTGCTGGCGACCCAGCGTCCGTCGGTGGACGTGGTGACCGGTCTGATCAAGACGAACGTCCCCTCCCGCCTCGCCTTCGCCACGTCCTCGCTGACCGACTCCCGAGTCATCCTCGATCAGCCCGGCGCGGAGAAGCTGATCGGCATGGGTGACGGCCTGTTCCTCCCCATGGGCGCGAGCAAACCGACCCGTCTCCAGGGCGCTTTCATCTCCGACGAGGAGATCGCCGGCGTCGTCGACTTCGCCAAGACCCAGGCCGAGCCCGACTATCAGGAGGGCGTCACCGCCGCCAAGGCGGGCGAGAAGAAGGACGTCGACCCCGATATCGGCGACGACCTCGACCTCCTCCTGCAAGCCGTCGAACTGGTGGTCACCTCCCAGTTCGGCTCGACCTCCATGCTCCAGCGCAAACTCCGCGTCGGCTTCGCCAAGGCGGGCCGCCTCATGGACCTGATGGAGACCAGGGGAGTGGTCGGCCCGTCGGAAGGCTCCAAGGCCCGCGACGTTCTCATCAAGCCCGACGAACTCGACGGCCTGCTCTGGACCATTCGAGGCGGAGGCGAACCACCCACGGACGGCGCTGAACCCGAGTAGCTTCGAGCCGTCCGCTCCACATCGAAGCTCCCCCGCAGTACCCCTGATCTGAATCCTGTGGCACGCGGGGGAGTTTCGTCGCACCAGAGCCGGAGTGCCGAAGGCGCCGCCAATTCAGCCGCGCGGCAGATCGAACCCCCCGCCGCGACGGCCACGCCGAACGCATCCCACTGCCCGGCCGTGAACACATGCGCCGCACGCCCGGCAAGGTCGTCATCGACGGCATCACCACGATCGCCGACCGCCAAGTCTTCGCCCTACGCCTCCTCCAAGCCCGCGACGAATCCCTCGTAGGCACACCGTTCTTCGCGAACCACAGCGACACAGCCCGCTGGCTCGACGACCTCACCCCCGCCTTCGCCCCCCGATTCCCCTACGAGCAACCATGAATATCGAACCTCCCAGCCGCAACGGCCCCGATAAACGCATCCCACTGCCCCGCGGTGAAAACATGCGCCGCCCCACCGGGATCCTTGGAATCGCGAACCCCGATCCGACCGCCGGCCAGGAACGCGGCCTCGACGCACTCCTTGCTACCGCCGCTTCGGCTGCTCTTGAACCACCGTGCGCCGTCTAGGTCGTCGTTCACGCGCTGTACTCCCTTGCTATCTCGCGCACCAGGTCTCTGCTGCTCGACTCATCCAGCGCAGCCCGCTGGAGAACTCTGTACGCCTCGACATAGCGATCGACGACATCGCGCTTCTCCGAGTACATGTCGCTCGAATAGCCCTCGCTGTAGATCGTGGTCGGAGCTACCGGCTGGCCGCGCCCGTCCGTCGTGAAATCGATGATCACGAACGGTCCGGTCTGATCGCCGGTCGGCATCCCGGCGGAGAACGGAAGGATGCGGAGGGTGACGTTGGGCAAAGTGCTCGCCTCGGCGAGGCGTTTGAGCTGGTCTGACATTATCTTCGGACCGCCGATCACCCTGCGCAACACAGTTTCTCCGAGCACCATGTTCAGCTGCGGCTTCTTGAGGTTGTGTGTGAGGATGCGCTGCCTGCGTGCCTTCAACTCCAAACGGCCCGCGAGGTCGTCCTCTCCGTCCTCGGGGTTGGCGGTGTAGGCGAGCACGCGTGCGTAAGGGCGTGTCTGGACCAGGCCGGGGATGAGGTCTGGTTGGTAGGTCGTCAGCACCGCCGCAGCGGATTCCATGTCCACATAGATCCGGAAGTCGTCCGGCAGAACGCGACTGAACTCGTGCCACCAGGACTTCCCGGCGGCGGTCTCGGCCAGTCCGCGTAGGTGCGCAGCCTGGCGATCATCTATCTGATAGAGCCGAATCAGCAGGTCCAGATCGGGCCGACGGATCTTCGCGACCTCGCCGGCCTCATGCCGCTGGAGCTTGCTCTTGCTCCAGTCCATCTGTCTGCCCGCCTGTTCCAGCGTGAACCCGGCTTCCTCGCGGGCGGACTTCAGGTACCTGCCGAGCTGGCGGCGGGTGAGGGTGCCTTCGCTTTCGGACATGGAATTTCCCGCTCTCGGGTCATCACGCTTCCCGCTCCGCGACGATGGCGCTTCCCGGAGCGGGAATATCATCTCACCGTTCGGGGGTCGAAACCTGGTGAAACAGAGGAAAAATCCGGGATCCCGCTTTTCACTTCCCGTATCCTCGCAGCCTCGCTCCACTTGATTCATGACGATCCAGCGAGACCAGCGGTCGGACCCGAAGGCGTCCTGGGTCAACGACGACTGCCAGAACGGTTCGATCTTCCCCATCTCCCGGCGACGCGCCCAAGGCATCCGAAAGATCCACGCCACCTGCGACCCGCCGTGTCCGCGCGCGGAAAGCGCCCGCAGCTATCTCGAAGGAGGCCAGGCCCAATGCCCGCGCACGTGACAGGCGAGACCCCGCTCGACCGCCAGTTCTGACTGTACCGGGAACTCTACGGCCTCCCCTGCCGAATCTCCGGCTCCCGAATCACCTTGTCCACCACCGACGTCACCGCGATGAGCGCCCCACCCGCCCTCGCCGCCGCGATCGACGACGAACTGTTCTGGACCAAACGGACCACCCCCATCCTCGACGAGCATCCCGCCACCGGCCCCCTGATCCTCCTCGCCGCCCCCACCCAACTCGACATCACCCTCCCCGCCAACGATTTCCGCACCCGCGCCCACTGCGAATTCCTCCCGCCAGGCAGGCACCTCACCCTCCCCGCCCCACGCGGTCCCGGCAGATCCTCATCGACCTGGTTCAGATACCCCCAATGGGAGACCCTCCAGCCCCTCACCACAGTCCTCCGCGCCCTCCGAATCGCCCTCCGCGAAACTCCCCGCACCTACCCGTTCTAGCTCCGGGAGACTCCAATGCTCGCCGAAATGCTGATCGCTGCAATAGTTTTCATCTGTCTGGCCCTCTTCCTCTCCCGCCCCGGCCGCCACTTCCTCCACCGGCCCCCTCCGAACCCTCACTCGGTGGCCGCGATCCGGGCCCGCCTGGAGGGCGAGAAGCGCGTAGCCGCGGCTTCGAAAAGTGAGGCGGCCCGACTCTCCGCCGAATTCGCTTGATCCCGGTTGTACCGTTGACCTTGGGGGAGTGCCATCAGGCTCCCGTTGTGGGACAAGGCAGCACAGCATGGCTGAAGACAGTGATACGGCCGGACTACGCACCATTCGACCACCTGATGCGTCACAGACAGCCCTTGTGTACTCGCACCCCAGATCTCGGCCGAGAGATCGCGTATTGCGGGCTGGGAGCCTGATCAAGGCCATGGACTCCGCGATCCTCGATTCCCCGTATCGGAACAACGCCTTCCGGCTCGCGGCGCTGCGCATCGATACCGAGGACCGTCGGGTACGGAATATGGTCACCGAACTGGAGGCTGGTGGCAGAAGGAGCCGGCGACTCATCCAGCCGACCGTCCTGCCGGTGATCCCACAGCCGCCGATCACCGAGATGACAGCCGCACTCGAAAAGCTCGGCAACCCTGCCGATCGATTGATCGACGAACTGCTCTGGTTCTGGCCTACGGACTACGTGGACCCGGCGACCGACGGTATCGACAGCGCGAACCGACGCTGGCTCGAACGATTGCCCTCCGACCCGATCGCCGCCCACAACCTCGCTGTTCTCCGGCACATCGAGGCGATCGAGACACCGCGCGGCGAGTATCCCGAAACCTGGCTGGACGCCCTCACCGCCTGGGACATGGCGATCGGCTCGGACGAAACCTGGCAGTGGCTGGGCGAGCGCGCCGAACGGATCGGCCGCAGTCGATACCGGACAACTTCGCCCGAACTTGACCGGATCCGCATGTATCTGCCCGCGGCCGTGCTGCGAATCCACACCAATACGATCGCCCACACCATACTCGCCGGCCAGATGGCCTCCGCCGAAATGCAATTCGATGTGCTCGACGAGTTCCGGGCGCAGATCGTCATGTACCCGAGCGTGTTCGACTTCACCGACATCGACTTCGCGCGTAACGAGCACATTCGGCAACTGGAGCTGCACCGGCGGCGCCGCTACGGACGGGCGTGCCGCACTGCCGAAAGGAGGCCGAAGGAAGCGCTCCTCGAGGCTCGGAGACTATTGAAGGAAGAGCGCGGAGCGCGGGAGTACTTCCATTCGATACCCATGGATGATTCGGCGACGTTGCGCTCGTCCGATTCCCGAACCGCCGACACCGCGATCAAATGCGTCGTCGCCTACTTCGACGCGACCAAGGACATCGAAGGGGCGCGTGAGGTGCTGGCTGAGACCATGCCATTTGCCGTGGGCGCACAACTGGCAGAACGCCTCGACCGGACGACAGGCGACCTCGAAAAGGAATGGCTGGAGTACATCTGCCGGTTCTGCCGTGTACGGCGAGGTGTGGTGGGGGCAGAGTACAGCCAGTTCCTGAGCAGGCCGAGCTACCGCCGCTACTTCCCCAGACAGGAAGTCGTATACGACCATGTCGAGGTCGCTGTCCCTCGCTGCAAAGGATGTCGCGCCGTAGAATTCGTCGTTCTACTTGCGGATTTCCCTCGGACGTAACCGATCCAGGTCGGCAGCGCATCCTCGCCCAGCGACAGATGAACCTGCCGTCGGCGATCAGCCCCCAGTTGAGTGAAGAGTTCCCTCGGAGTCATATGCGATTCAGGGATCTCCGGTCAGCAGTTGCCCGAGCCTGCTCTAGATGTGTTGGTCTTGCTCACGAGTCGTGGCCAACGCGATCGCTCGGTCGAATGTCTGGGTGAGTGTTGCGCGCCGCTGAGCTTTGAACTCGTCGTCGGGCCCGAGTTCGTCGATATACTCGTCCCACACCCGCAGATACCGTTCGCGCCACTCGCCGAGCACCGCCACCGAGGGGAAGCTCGCACCGACTCGCGCGGGTTCGGCAATCTGGATCAGAATCTCCAGCCAGGCGGGAACCATGTCCCCACCCCACTCATCCGGTTCCAATGCCGTGTCGTCCGAGGTGTCCTGGAATTGCTCGGCGATGTTGCCGATGATGTGGTCGGTCAGTTCCCCGAGCCCGTCCGCAGCGGTATCGCTGTCGAAGTTACCCGGACCCCATACACCCATAACAACCTCTCCGGCCGAACGCTTTTGGCGCGCCTAGTCTATCAACACGTGGTGTCACTGGCTTTCGCGGTGGCGTGGACAGGAGCGCCGGTCGAACGACGACAATGACTTCGAGGAGTCTGTGCTCGGCGCCGCACGCTTCGACGTGTCGTGGAACGACGAGGGCGTCACGGTGTGGCTGAGCACTTGCGCTGTTCCGGATGTCTACGACCAGTCCGGCAACCGACTCTAATGTGGTCACCAGCGTCCGAAGCCGGCATGAGTCTCAAGCGGTGACGCCACAGCCGACGACATGTCTGCTACTGCCGCATACCGCGCTGACGGAACCAGCCAACGCGGGGCGCCGGCGTCCGGAACCTGCTGCGGCGCAGAACGTCCGCTACTGCCGAATACCGAGTGGCGCATACCGGTGAGGCAGTATCTTGCGAAGCGCAACTGTTTCACATCAAGTATCGGGGAATACTCATGCGTCGTATCCTTGCCCTTGTCGTGCTCACCGCCGCGGTCCTCACCGCCGGAACGGGTTTGGCCGCAGCCGAACCGCTGTCGACCGGTTCGGCCTCGGGTTCGGCCTCGGGTTCGGCCGGGACTGTCGCCACTGTCCTCTGTGCGGTGGTCAAGATCTCGGCCTGCTCGATCTCGGTTCCTGAAAGCAACCTGTCGGTCTCGATGCCTGAGAACAACGTGTGGTGAATGAGTCCGCGCCAGCGGGAGGATCGCCGATTGCTAGGTCCGTCGTTGGTGGGGCGGGCACCGGATTGACCGGCTGACGTGACGCACTGAAATGCCGCATACCGCGCTGACCGAACCGGCCAGCGCACGGCATCGGAAGATCAACTGGCCGTCCCGATCCGAGGCCGGCCGAACGCACCATAATGCCGATGAGCAAGTCAGCGAGTAGAGGGAGAGTCCCGCAGTGACCTCAGTTCTCTGCGGTGACTTCTTCAGTGCAAGTCCAGATGCGATACATAGGGTCGGCTCCGTCGCCCCAGCTTTTTCCGGTCAGTCTCTCGATCATCTCGAAGACGAAATCCTCGCTGAGAGGTTCGGGCGCCGAAGCTTCCTCACGAAGCGGTTCCCCGCTCTCATCGACAACTTCGCCCTCCGCATAGACGACACGACGAAGTGGGGTTCCATCGACGTACCACGCGAAGCCATGGAGCGCGGAAACGCTATTGGTCACCCAAGCCAGAGCTCGTCCCTCAGGCGAAATATGAAGCACCACATCATCGTTGAAGCTCACCCGAAAATCGGGGTCCGCGATAAATGTCCACCCACCGGCTACGGCGATGCCATAGTCGCAGGGGCGGGCGTAAACGGCATCGATGTCCAGGGTCTCTCCTGTGTCGCGCGGTCGACCTGGAAGTCGAGCAGCATCCACCGGCCTCTCAACGATCAGCCCGTTCACCTTCCAGCCCATGCCGAACTCCCTCCCCGCCACGACGATCGATCAACAGTGGGCCGAACCCTAGTTGAAACCTCCGACATGGATGTTCCTGGCGCGAACTGGGGCGCACCGAAAAACGCACCCTTCTGCCGCTGCGCGCTACTTATTCAGATGGCAGGCAGTCTCGCCGGTCGCTTAGTGTTGCGCCGTGAAGAGCGACGAGCTAGACGAATCCCTCACCTTCGCGACCGCAGCGGCGATCGACGCCGCATGGGCTTCCTGGGGGCGTCTCGACACCGACGTGATCGCCCACCTGATCAACCCGTCTTTCCTGGGTGGCCCGGTTTGGCCAGCGCTGCGTCAGGCCCATACGATCACCCGTCTCGACAAAGCCCTGCTGGTTGCCAGCAGCGGTCTCGCCGACCCCACCGCATGGGATGACGCCGAACCGACCAATGGCTATGAGCTCGAGGTGTATGGCATCTCCGCGGACCTACCCGCCGACAGCGATACGATGACCGTCGCGACCTCATGGCTGGGCGATCTGGTGCGATCGGTGTCGAATCAGGTGGCGCACTTCGGGTTCAGGGTTTCCGGCATGCTCGACAGGTACGACCTGATCACGCTGGCCCTGCCCGACCTGGATTTCGCCGATGGCGCCGACACCTATCTGGACGACGAGATGGCCGTGGTGATGCTTGGGCTGACCGACACTGAACTACCCGCCACCGTCGCGGGTCCGCTCTCATCGATCCGCCTGGTCAACGTGAAGCTGTTGACCGCTGCCGAGGGCCGGTTCTGTGTGAACAACACCATCGGTGACGACAACGCTCGCCGTGAGCTTGCGCGCCGTTTTGCCGAACAGGGCCGCCCGCTATGGTCGAGCCTGAGCCGTCCTTCCGTCGTCTGACGAATAAGCGGGCTTCAGCGGGAGGGGAAAGTCAACAGACGCCCGGCAATGCCGAGTCCAGCGCTAGGTGCTGCGGATCCGGGCATGCCGTGGGTCATCCATGCGGGCGATGTGCGCACCGTCGGGTGAGGCGGTGAGGTGATCCATCGCGTACATGCTCGGGCATACGATGATGCTCGAGCGCCGACGGCGTGGCCCTATATCACTCAGCCGGAGCCGTGCTGTCGTGCAGTCCGCGTGTCTTCGCTTCTTATGGGAGGAGTTGGTCATGTGCCGCCTGTTCGGACTCTCGGCCGCGCCGCAGCGGGTGCGCGCCACCTTCTGGTTGCTGAAGGCGCCCGACAGCCTGTCCCGGCAAAGTCACCGCGAACCTGACGGCGTGGGCCTGGGTACCTTCACCGCGGCGGGCGCGCCGCTGGTGGAGAAGCAGCCGATCGCTGCCTACGAGGATCGGCTCTTCGCGCAGGAGGCCCGCGAATGCGAATCCGAAACCTTCGTCGCGCATGTCCGCTTCGCCTCCACGGGCGGGCTGAACGTGCGCAATACCCATCCGTTCGAGCAGCACGGACGCCTGTTCGCGCACAACGGGGTGCTGGAGGGGCTCGACGAGCTGGAGCACGAACTCGGCGACTATCGCCGACTCGTCCACGGCGGCACCGACTCCGAGCGCTTCTTCGCCCTGATCACGGCCCGGATCGACCATCATGCGGGCGATGTCACCGCGGGCATCACCGACGCGGTCGGCTGGATCGCCGACCGGCTGCCGCTGTACGCACTCAACCTGATTCTCACCACCGCGACCGAACTGTGGGCCCTGCGCTATCCCGACACCCACGACCTGTATGTCCTCGAGCGTGCCGCCGGTGGCGCACAGGGCGATCAGCGGCTCGACCACACGAGTCATAGGGGCATTCGCGCCAGCAGTGGCGTGCTGACCGACTATCCCGCTGTCGTCATCGCCACCGAACGCATGGACAATGACCCCGGATGGCGGCTCCTCGCCTCCGGTGAGCTGCTCCATGTCACCGGGCATCTGCACGTGCGGTCCAGCATTATTCGGGATTCCCCGCCCCGCCACCTGCTTTCGCTCGCAGACCTGGACGAGACCGCTGCCGCCTCCCAGACCGCACACTGACGATCGCCGCTGCGGCGTCGCCGCCGTGGAATTCGTCTACGGCAAAAGTGTGGTGACCGACCCGCCAGACGCGGCGTGTCTTTCGCAGTGACGCGGCCGGTAACTGGCAAAGCCTTTTGTACTCGTCCTCATCGAGGTCGATGTTGGTGATCGCGACCGTGGAAGGGGCGCTGTCATCCGGGCGGACCATTTGGCAGAACTTGTAGACGACCTGAGAGCCGACCTCGACTCGCCGCAATCGGAGCCGGGTTCCGACGATGTATCGGTCCTCGATGAACCGCGGGTCCGAGGCCTGGGTCGGCATCTCCGTAAGCAGGAAACGCCTCTCGCTTTCAATCTTGGCGTACTTGCCCAGACCAGGCCGGCGGAGCCGGTTCACCACGTCAGCGCTCACGCCCGAGAGATTAGCGTTGCTTCGTAAGGCCCTTGCCTAGATCGAGCCGATCGCCACCGGAAGGCGAACGCACGATAATGCCGCATACCGCGCTGACCGGTCCGGCTGACGCGGGAGTCGAAGATCCACCGGCCGAGCCGATCCGAGGTCGTCTGCGGCTGCCGATTTCCGGATATGTTCTGTCGTACTCGCCCGCCGGTGGCGCACCGCGTGGCTATGTCAGTGAGGATGCTCGATGCTCGTCGAAACGATTTCCATGTGGACGGACCGGCGCACCCTGGTGAACCTGCGCGATGTCTTGATGCGGTTCCAGCCGAACGATTGGCGGTGGCGAGTCGAAGAATTCGAGGGCGTCGGACGATTCCCCGCCGGCGTCACGTGGGCAGAGTTCGATGCCGATGTCGAGGCCGGGGCCGCCGTCTTCGATTGGGACGGAATCCAGCAGTTCGCCGACGGTTTGGACCAGATGATCAATGGCCGGATCGTCGCCACCGACGCCGACGGCACGATCATGGCGACGATCGAGGCGTTGGACAGCACCGAATACGAGATCGCCATCAATCCCGTGTAGGGCCTCAACGTGACTATCGCATCCGGAATCGAATACGACCGGACACCGATTTCGCTCCGTGGCAACGAATTGACCTGCCCGCCCTAGGTGTGCTGCGCCCGCTGCCCAGCCTCACGTCGAAGCATCCGAGGCCGCTCACGGTACGGCGAAACGATCACGAACGGGGACATGGAATGAGCGTCGTGACCAGCCGGAAACGCGTTGAAACACACCACGAATGGCTCGTCCCCAACCCAGCCGCGGTCGGGGACTTCCTCGAAGCCGTCGAGTTCGCGCGGATCCGGTATCGCGAGATCCACGGCAAAGACTCCACTTACGACGACTGGGCCACCGTCACCCACGAAGACGACGTGCTGATCGTCGGATTCAGCACCAGCGAACCAGCGGCATAAGCGCCCTGATCGACCTGACCGAACTTCAGGAGCAGCCGCAGAAAACGGATTGGCTCCTGCCAAGCCCTGACATAGATTTCCCGCATCAGGATCAGAAGGACAGTCACGCATGAACATCGAAGACATCGTGGTTCGCCGCACCCTGCGCATCCCGGCCCCCGAAGGCACGGAAGGCGACGGTGCCGTCGCCGTGCGGCAGTTCGACGCCGCGCTGATGTCGGTGGGCTTCAAACTCTCCGACGAACTCTTCACAACCCTCGGCCAGCTGTCCACGGGGGTCGTGATCGACACCGCCGTCCGCGTGCTGCCGATCGTGCGCCACATGGTCGGCGACCACGTCGAGCACAACGTGTACTTCCGGGAGTTCCCGAAGAACGTGCCCGACACCATCGAGTTCTGGACCGAATGCCTCCTCGAAGCACTCGCTGACCCGACCGCCGCGGTGCGAGTCGCCGCCGGCACGACAGTGTTCGGGTCGCTCGACCTGCTGTCGCTGCCCGCATACGGCCGGTATCGGCACAGCTACACCGACATGCTGGCCGCACACGATGAATTCATCGAAGGAGCCGGTGACCGGGTCACCGTGCTGCACGCCGGCCGCTCGCTCACCGTCGAGGCCAATCGCCTGTACCGGTCGATGGCGGCCGCGACCACACCCGGCAACGACACCGACCGTGAAGACCTCGCGGCTCTCGCGCTCGCGTGCGCTCGGGACGCGGTGCAGCCCAGCGACATCCCCGTGCGGGAGAACCGGGCCTTGATCAATGCCGCCCGGATCGCTGTCGCTGCCGCGCCGCTGCTGACCACGGTGACCGATGTGCTGCGGCTCGCGTGCGCACTGTCCGGTGGCGACGTCACCCTTACCGAACCCACACGTTTCCGGGGCATGCGCCGACCGGTGCGCCGCGCGCTGTTGGCTGGCCTGCACGAGGTGGTGTCCACCAACCCGGCCGCCGCCGGGGACGTCCACCAGTACCGGGAGCAGTGGAAGCGACTCGGCGAACGACTGCACCCGCACGAGTACCCGCAATACCCCAGCGCGGCAGACGTTTTCGCTGTCGCACGCCGCGAGAAGGACGTGCCTTCGCTGGCCTCGAAGGTGGAACGGCTCATCTACGCCGGCGAGCCGGACAGCGCCGCGGCCCTGCTGCAGCGGTCAGCGCCCGGGACGCTGCATCGGTCCGCTGACCGGCTTCTGCGCACAAGCCAGAGCGTGGACGACCAGCGCTCGATCTCCTACCGCATCGCCGAGTCCGCGACCCAGGTCTCCGGACGTGTATTGCTGTCGCTGCGTGAGCATCTGGACAACCCGCGAGGCGCCCGAAGGGTATTCGTCAACCAGTCGTCCCGCGGCCATGTGATTGATGACTACCGCGCGTCGATCGCACCCGACGTCCTGGACAGCCTCAAGTCGGCCCTGGAGGTGGAGATCCGCCGTCGACTGCCAGGCAACTGGGTGATCGACCCTGACATGCTGGACGTGGCGCTGCCGATCTCCGGCAAGACGGCAGCGGGCGGATTCGGCACGCTGCCGCGCGGTTCCCGAACACCGATCACCGCGGGGCTGCTGCGGTTCTTCGTGTATTGGCGGCAGACGCAGGAGCGCACCGACTTCGACCTGTCGGCGCTGATGTGCGACAAGGATTTCCGCAACGCGCGGCATATCTCGTACACCAATCTGCGTGACGGCGGTGGCTGCCATTCCGGCGATATCACCAGCGCGCCGGACGGGGCGTCGGAGTTCATCGACCTCGATCTGTCGAAGATGCAGTCCGACATCGTGATTCCGCAGGTGAACGTCTACAGCGGGGAGGGATTCGAGGAGGTCGCGGAATCGTTCTTCGGGTTCATGCAGCTCGACGCCGGCCAGATGGGCAAGCCTTTCGAGGCGCGCGCGGTTCGGATGAAGTCGGAGCTGCGAGGAGCCGGGCGTGTGGCGTTGCCGATGGTGTTCGTCCGCACTGGTACTGGCTGGGAGGCGGTGTGGACGCACCTGCACCTCACCGGTAGCGCGAGCTTCAACCAGGTGGAGAACAACCGGGCCGCAACCTCGACCCTCATCGGGGCGATCCTGGACCGCAAGTACCTCACGGTGCGGCACCTGGCGGCACTGACGGATGCAGTTATCGGCATGCCTGATCCTGATGGGCCGCCGGTCACCTATGTGGGATTGGAAGCGCCAGAAGGCATTCCGGCCGGATCGACTGTGATCAAGCCCACCTCGCTTCGTGACCTGATTCCGGCGTGACGTGATAGCGTGTTGGCGAGGCTATGAGGATGCTTCCTTCTAATCACCTTTTCTGAGACCAGCGTCCTCGCTCTCCTCACCACAGACTTCACAGAGGTCCGATCACCGCTTGGTGGTCGGGCCTTTTGGTTTCATGGTCGTGTTTCCATGCCCAGTCGTCGGCGCGGTCACCTCAATGTCGGACACACTCCCGACTCTCGGGCTGTGTGGGCGCCGGCGTGTGTGTCTGGCAGGTGAACCATCCACGCTTCCAAGCGAGTTGGGCGTTCTCAACGTACCGTGAAGTGTGCCCAGTAGCCCTGACTCCGCGCCCTACGATTGCCCGCGGTGTGGCCGGCGAACCCGGGTGAACACGCGCACAGGGCTCCTGTACTCGCATCCGCTCCCGGGCAGTGCCACAGTGTGTGTCGAGTCAGCCAAGTCTGTTGCTAACCCTCAGCCTGGCAAGCCGATACGAGGGTTTGAGCCTGAGCGGCCGGAGCCGAAATGGCCAGCTCCGAAGGTCCTGAACAGCGACGAAGGCGGCGAAAGCATCCGGGCTCTCCAGGGCGGAATTCCGGGCAGTCGACGCAGCCACTGACACGAAGAACGCCCACAGACCAACCGGTGCCGTTGGCTTGGATGACCTAGGGCTGACAGGCATTGACGGCCTACCGCACCCGGCTCGGGGTTGCGTAGCCGTTCGTATGCTGGCGGCGTGGGCGATATGGCGTATTTCCTTGCGGCGGCTGAGCAGAGGTTCCTACTCGATGGGGACGATGTGGTGGATTCCTTGATCCAGGAGGGGGTTCTCTTGCCGGTCGACTGGTCCGGCGAGGAACGGGCCGGACAGATAGCGCAGTTCGTGGCGGCTCGGGTGGCGGCCTTCGGGAAGGACCACGCGGTTGTCGCCGCAGTCGAGTCCGCTGCCAGGCAAGCGGCCGAGGCCGACCTCGAGCGTGGTGAACACGTGCCGGCGATCCTGCGCGCAGTGGATGAAGCCCTGGTGAGTGCGGGGTTGGCGCTCGGCGAACTACGGTCCGGCGACGACACCTATCGTGTCGGTGTTATGCGGCGCACGACTGCGTCGAGTCTGGCGTGGGGTCTGGATCGGCCTTCTCGCGAGTTGCTGTACATCATCGACTGTCCGTGCGGTGGCATGAACGTGTGGCAGCTCCCCGAGACGGAAGCGAAGCCTGGTGAGGGCGAGTGCGACTCGTGTGGTCGGGACTTGTTCGATCCTGCCGGTATCCCGATCGTGCCTATGGTCGTGGAGCCCGCCCGCTGAGGCGGCTCATGAGTCGGCCTCCCACGCCCTCTCGCATCTGGGGGCCGCCTGCATGTATTTGGCCGATCTGGTGAGACTGAAGGCGTCCGCGTCGGCAGACGTCGGGTGCTGCAGCAGGCGAGCTGTGGTGTTAGTTTCTTGGTCGTGAGCCTCGAGCCGGCCGGTGGAGTCGAGCAGCGCCTGTCCGATTCCCCCTATGTCGAGCGGGTCTATCGGGCTGGATCGGTTGCCGGGACGGTAGCGGCGCGGATGCGGTCGGTGGCGAATTCGAATTGGGAGCTTGTCGTCTGGCGCGACCGTGGGGAGCCACACGTTTCGGTCCGCGGCCCGGAGACCGGTCCCACGGTGCTGGAGCTGGGGCCGCATGCGGGCGAGACGCTCGGGATCATCTTCCGTCATGGCACGTTCCTGGCGCCGATGCCGGTGCCGACGTTGGTCGACACCGCGGTGTCCAGTCCGCACACCACGGCTCACTCGTTCGTGCTGCAGGGCGAGGAATGGGAGATTCCGGCCTACGACAATGCGGACGTTTTCGTGGACCGTCTGGTCCGCGCCGGACTGCTGGTGCGTGATCCGCTGGTCACCGATGTGCTGCGCGGGGACGGGACCACTCTGGTCACTCCGCGTTCGGTGCAGCGGCGAGTGGTTGCGGCGACCGGGCTGACGCAGGGCGCGATCCGACAGATCGAGCGGGCCAGACAGGCTGTGCTGCTGGTGCAGCAGGGTATGCCGTTGATCGAGGTCGCGCAGTCGACGGGATACCACGACCAGCCGCACCTAGCGCGTTCGCTGACCCGGTTCATCGGCCGCACAGCTTCTCAGCTGCGGCGCGGAGACAGCGACGAGATGTTGTCGCTTCTGTACAAGACCGATGTCGAGGTACGCCCCTAGGTTTGCGGTGTCGCCGGGAACACCCGGCACACCGACCATCCTTGGAGGCACGTCATGGCATTCACGCAGATCTACGTCAACCTGCCGGTCACCGACCTGGAAGCGAGCAAGAAGGTGTACACGGCGATGGGAGGCACGATCAACCCGGACTTCACCGGGGACACCTCCGCCCAGGTGGTCCTCGCCGACGCGATCGTCGTGCAGCTGATGACACGCGAGACGTTCGCGACTTTCACCAAACGAGACATCGCGGATGGTCCGATCGAGGTGATCAACGCACTGGCCGCCGGGTCGCGCGAAGAGGTGGACCGACTTGTCGACGCCGTGCTGGCCGCGGGTGCCACCGAGCCACGGGAGGCACAGGACATGGGGTGGCTGTACAACCGGGCCATCGACGATCCGGACGGCCACAGCTGGGAGCTGTTGGCCTACAACGCGGACGCTATGGGTGACGCCACCACGACCGGCCAGGACTGACATCGGCGCGCTAGCGCTCACTGGCAGATTCCGCACCACCACAGGGATATCCGACGCCCTCGGCCTCGCCTGTATGGCGCGCCCGCTTACGGACGCCGTTCGCGCTGTTCAGTCCCGCGCCGATGCCCAGACACGAAACAGCGCGAGCGCCTCGGTCAGATTGCGCGGACCACAGGCCAGGTGGAAGGTCTGCCCAGCGGTCCAGGCATGAACCCAATCGTGCTCGCTCCGGTCGATCTGCTGTCGAGGATATTCCTGGTCCGCCAGATCCGTTTTCTCGAGATCGATCTTGACCAGCCAGCCGGGATTGTCGAGCGTCTCGATCCGCAAACCCCATCCGTGTTCCCAGTCGCCGTCACACTGCGCGGCGTACCAGCTCTGCAGCCAGTCGAGGACATGTTCATGCTCGGACATGAACGCCGATGCTAATCACAACGAGTTCAAAGGCGCGGAACGATACCGCTGGGCAGGGGGCGACGGCATCGCACCGGTTCGACCGATTGCAGCAGACACCAGTCGAAGCGGGCACGGTAGGGACGTCTGCGCCCGGACTCGGGGTCGACCGCCTCGAAGTCGATTCGGTTCCCGATCGAGCCGAGGTCGGTGTCTTCATCGAATGGACCCAGGCCGGAGCCCAGAAACTCCTCTTTCGTACACGACCAGGGAATCAAATCCTCAATCGAAGCCAACTGCGGCGCAGGCACTCCCGGCTGACGGAGCATTCGATGGAAGAGATGACGAGGCCCGATCGCCCGGAACTCGAACTGCATGCCGGGCCAGAACGGCAAATCCCACCGCGCCGAGCGAATCTCCCGCTCGTCGTAACGTTCGATGTCTTCCGAATCCGGTGCACCCCAAGCGGTTACGTATTCGGCAATCGTCGTGAAGTTGTTCGTGGCGTCGCCAAACCACCACCGCGCCTGCGCGACCGCAGTGTCGGCGCTGGTCGCACCGATTCGATCGAGCAGTCCTGCGGCCTGCGTCGGGGCGCTCTTGCACATCGGGTGAAGCATCGACAATTGGAAGTCATGCAGTGTCGTCACGGGTGCGCCGGCCATCTTGCCCTCCCCGTCGGCGCGATCGGAATCGAAGGTACCAGCTCACGGAAACACGCTGTTCCGATCAGGCATGGGCCGTATGCCAGAACCATCCACGTCCTGGGGGACCGCGAACTCCAGGCCCCCACTTGAAATCAGCTCAGTCCCGGGGCAGGTTGAATTTGCTGCAATAGTCGGCCGGCGGCGTGGCCTCGTTCAGCAAACGCAGACATATGAGGGCCAGCAGAACGATACCCACGCAGGTTATCAGCGCCGGAACGGTCCCGCTGATTCGGTGGAGAGTCGCCGAGGTGCGCAGCAGGTGATTGGCGATGACCGCGAGCAGTCCTGTCACCAGACCCACGAACGACATGCTCAGCAGCCCAGCGACACCGAGAAACATGAGTGCGAAACCGGCTCCTCCATCGATGAGGTGAACGCAGTCGAGGGTTATGCCCGCCATCCGGTGGTAGGTCCACACCGCCAATATCGCGCCGATGACTGGAAATAGCAGAATCAGCCAAGGCGACCACCGAAGCGGCATCGCATGACCCTGGTCATCGGGGATATTCGTCGCAAGCATGCGATCATGCTGACACCCCACGACGGCCACCTCCATTGGTCGCACCGGATCCGCAGGAAATCTCCACGGGCTCTCCACAACTGCCTACCCACGTCCCCGGCTACCTCTGTAAAGGCTATCCACGCCCTATAGGACTACGAACTCCATTCTTCGTCGGGAATGCCTTCGAAGAGAAGGGCAAAGCCGTAGACAGCTACCACTAATGCGGCCGCGCTGGCACCGAGCTCCGATAGCACCCCGTGTCCGCACGGATCGACGACATGGCAGCCACAACGATTACGCGCCAACAGCCAGTACAGTGCCGAGATGGTTGTCACCGTGGAAGCAGTGATTCAGGTCGACGACGAGATCGTGGAGGCGTTCGACCGGCTGATGCCTCAGCTGTCGCGAACGGCCGAGCGGTTGGATCGAGATCGTTGGCGCGATTGGTCTCTGCGGAGTCGACCGTTGTCCTGGTCGCACGAAGTGGCGGAAAGATCGTCGGGACATCGAGTTTGGTGATGTGCCCGATTCCGTCTGGCCTTCGGGCGCGAGTTGAAGATGTGGTGGTCGATGATTCGGCTCGTGGCCAGGGCGTCGGCGCGGCGCTGATCGAGGAAGCCAAGACCCGAGCCACGGCCGCTGGCGCGCGAACGCTGGATTTGACCTCGCGGGCATCCAGGACCGCGGCCAATCGCCTCTACGAGCGCCTCGGATTCCAGGTGCGTGAGTCCCGTGTCTATCGCTTCGCGCCAACCGACTGACGCTCGCCCGATCGGCCATGCTGGGACGAGGTGATGTTGCCGTGGGCCCAGGCAACTCGTGAAGGCCTACCGGCACAGGCAATTCACGCTTCGCACCGACTGCCCGCGAATTGCGCCTCGCGCGGTCTTCGCACGCCCAAGGCGAATAGCATCGCGCCATGCGACCGCAATGGCTCATCGATCTCCACGAGGAATTCCCCGGTTCCGCTGTCGTCGCGGCCGCGCTGGGCGACGCACTGATCGTCGAACCGCGTGACGCGATGATGGGGCGCTGGCCTGTCGTCGAAGCAGGTCGCACGACTGTCGGGTACGGGACGATGCCGACCATGAGGAGTCTGCGCCGCGTGCCGCAGCTCGGCGAAGCGGTATTCGATGACTATGCGACGCTGCGTTGTTCGTCCTACTACCGCCATGTGTACGACCTCCTCGGGCGCGCCGCCTTCTTCGTGCCGTTCACGGCGGTTCCCGACCTACCGCTCCGGCGCATGTTCGACAGTGACCAGGTCTTCATCCGCAGCGACACGAACTACAAGCTGTTTCCTGCAGGCGTTCATGCGATCGAGGAGCTGGACGACTGGCTCCAGACCTATGACCAGTACCGGGACGAGCTCGTCGTCGTATCCGAGGTGGTGACCTTCGAGCAGGAGTACCGCTGCTTCTGTCGCAATGGCCGTTTCGTCTGCGGCAGCTCCTATCCGGTCGAGCCGTACCTCCCCGTCCCCGAGGAGGTGCGCGATTTCGCAGAGACGGCCGCGGCGCGGCTACTCGCTCTCGGTTCCACCATGGTTACCGTCGATGTCGGCGTCGGCCCCGACGGCGAGCTCCGCCTCGTCGAGCTCGGCGGCGTGAACAGCTGGGGTATCTACGGCTCGAACGTCGACGACTTCATCGCCGCGATGGAAGCCGAGGCCCTCGCTCGCGCGGAGGAGTGACTAGGACGCGCACTCCGATGAGTTTCGGATGGTGCCGCCGTCAGTACCGGTGGATATCCCGACAGCACCTGGAGGCACCAGCATGCGGAAGTTGATTCTCGGCTTCGACGGCGCGCACGGCCTCCGCCTGGCATGCGCTGTACTGGCCGGTAGGTAGGGTGGCGAAATGCGTTTCAAACCAGGGGGATTCGAAGGACGGACCATCCCGGCAGCCGTCCTGACACCACGCAGGCTCCGCACGGTCATGAACCTCGCCCCGTCCCTCCTGTTCCTCGGAGTGCGAGTAGACCGATTCGCCGACGACTGGACGTCCACCGACGTGAGCCTGAAGGTGCGCCGCTGGAACTCCAACCACAATGGCGCCGCACCGGGCTGGTCCCTGTTCGCGATGACCGACCCGTTCTTCGGCATGATGGCCAACGGCCAACTCGGCCAGGGCTATCGAATCTGGAACACCACCGCCGACATCGAGTTCATCGCCCCCGGCCGTGGCACCGTCCGAACCACCATGCTGATGCCCCGCGAACTGATGGACGACATCCGCCGCACCACCGCCGACGGCTCGAAATCCATCACCGAGCACGAGACCCGGATCGTCGATTCGAACGGCGCCCTGGTCGCTCGCGCACACCAGACCCTCTACGTCCGGAAGCAGCCGGAGACTTCAGAAGCCCGCCCCTGATCCTTCGAGGACAACGGGATGCACTCACTCTGAGCCGGGTTCGCTGCTGGCCCGTCTGTGCGGCGACCAGGTGACGGCAACTCGGTGTCGGAGGGGTCCGATAGGTTCCAGTCGTGACCGATCGTGAAACTTACGCCCCGCTGGTGTTCTTCGAGTACGACCACAAGCCTGGGCACTTCTGCCTGATGCTGTCCGACAATCAC
Organism: Nocardia sp. NPDC059764; assembly: GCF_042732555.1. NCBI lineage: Bacteria > Bacillati > Actinomycetota > Actinomycetes > Mycobacteriales > Nocardiaceae > Nocardia > Nocardia sp. NPDC059764. Next base: position 9,465 of record NZ_JBHWHH010000073.1, on the reverse strand, counting down.
ATGCTCTCCACCGAGGAAGTGTTCGCCGAGCTCGGTTACGACGGTGGCGGTTACGGCTGGGCCGGGGTCGCGCGGTCGGCGGTGGCGATGCGAGCGCCCGAGCTGGCGGACCGGATCGACTACGACCCCGAGGCGGGAATGTTCGTCGCCTACGGGGAAGACGCCGAGGCGCTCCGGCAACTCGGGGCGCTGTTGCAGGAGGCGCATCGGGACTCGACGATCCTGTCCGGGTTCATCGCGGGCGGCGACCCCGACTGGTTCGACTGACCGGTGACGGCGGGCCGTCCGTACGATCGCTGGTGTGACCGACGACAGAGCAGTCAGCACGGTGGACCTTGGCATCGCGATTCAGAACCTGCACGACGATCTCGCGGCCTGGTTGGGTAGCGAGGCGGATCCCGAGGTGTTCGAACGCTTCGCCGGCGCACAGGATCCGGGGTTCACCATGGTGAGTACCGACGGGTCGGTGGTTGCGCGTGAGGCGCTGCTCGCCGGGCTGCGCACGGCGCGGAATGCGGTGTCCGGTCTGCGGATCGAGATCGATGAGGTAGTCGAGTTGAACCGGGTGGGCGGGATAGTCGTGGTCCGCTTCCTCGAGATCCACCACAGCCCGCACGGTAGCGCCGCTCGCCGGGTGACCGCGGTCCTGACCGCCGAACCGGACGGCTACCGGTGGCATTCCGTGCACGAGACCGCGATCGGCTGACGCATGGACGTGAACTCGCTGTTCTTCGGCCTGGCGGTGACCGATTTCGCGGCAGCCGAGGACTGGTACACCCGCCTGTTCGGTCGCGCCGCCGATGTCCTGGTGACGCCGGGGACCGAGGCGATGTGGCAGCTGGCCGACACCGTGTTCGTCTACATCGTGGTCGACCCCGAGCACGCCGGCCGCGCGCTGGTGAACATCGCCGTTCCCGACCTGGAGACCGCCGTCGCCGGAATCGGCTCACGCGGTGTCGATCCCGGACCGTTCATCCTCGTCGGGCTGGACGGCGCTGCCGGTCGCAAAGCCCCGTTCGTCGATCCGGACGGCAACTCGATCTTCGTCATCGAGATCGCGGGAGCATGACGGGCGGGATCCGCACGAGTGGACCTCTACAACGACGAGTAGTGCCGAATGGCGTCCGCGATGAGCGCGGCTCCGAAGAGCGCGAAGAGGATTCGAATCGACATGGGTCCGAATCGGGTCAGGGCGCGGACGAAACCGCGGTAGAACCGCTGTACGCGGGCTGATCGGCGGGTGGCGGCGAACAGCACCAGCAGCGGTGGCAAGAGGGCGATGAGGCAGTAGGCGGCCACGATCAGGGGCCACAGGGTGGGGCGTGGTTCTCGGATCGTGAGCATCGCCAATGCCGCCAGGTAGGGGACCGCGGTCGGCGCTTGCGCGAGACCGATCGCGGCTCCGATCAAGCCCAGGAGTAGCGGTCGTCGTCTGGCCTCGATGGCCCAGGGCGGGATTTCGTTGGTCGCGTGACTGGGTAGTCGAACCGCGCCGAGGATCAGCAGCAGTACCCCGATGGCGAGCTCGGCCCAATAGCGAATGGTCGGCGTGATGTCGAAGTGGATGAGATCTGTCAGGAAGCCGAGCCCCAAGACGGTGCAGATCCCGAATGCTGTTGTGACGGCGAAGAGTCCCGCGATGAAGCTCAAGGCCCCGGGAACCGGTGAGCGGCGACCCAGCCGGCTGTCGACGACCACCGCGGCGGTGATCCCGATGTTCAGGACGTGCAGGGAATCGAGGAAGGCGAATCCCGCGAGCGCCAGTAGGAAGATCAGCATGTCCCAACCGACCATACAGACCGGCCACCCCACCCGGATCGCCCCGATGAGCTCACCTGCGGCGTCCAATCGAAGTAGAACGTGTTCTATATTCGGGGGTAACCGTTCCGCGAGCCCTCGGGAGTTCACTACATGTACCAGTGGTCCGACGAAGACCTGATGTTCCGCGACGCGCTGCGTGGGTTTATCGACAAGGAGATCAAGCCCAACGTCGAGCAGCTGGAGAGCGGGGCGCTGCCGCCTTTCGACATCATCCGGAAGCTGTACGCCACCTTCGGGCTGGACGAGCTGGCGAAGGAAGGTCTGGAGAAGGCGTTCGCGAAGGAGGAAGGGACCAGCGCGGGCGGCTCGGGGAAGTCGGGCGGCGGGTTCAGCGGGTCGGGCAGCATGGGGGTGATCCTCAACAGCGAGCTGGCGGGCATCAGCCTGGGTCTGGTGGCCTCGATGGGCGTGAGCCTGGGGCTGACCGTGGGCACCATCCGCAGCCGCGGCACGCTCGCGCAGAAGAAGCGGTGGCTGCCGGAGCTGGTCACTTTCGAGAAGGTCGGCGCATGGGCGATCACCGAGCCGGACTCCGGGTCGGACGCGTTCGGCGGCATGAAGTCGTACGTGCGGCGTGACGGCGAGGACTACATCCTCAACGGTCAGAAGACCTTCATCACCAATGGCCCGTACGCCGACGTCACCGTCGTCTACGCCAAGCTGGACGAGGGCGACGGCGTCGACAAGCGGGACCGCAAGGTGCTGACCTTCGTGCTCGACAAGGGCATGGAGGGCTTCACGCAGAGCAAGCCGTTCAAGAAGATGGGCATGAACTCCTCGCCGACCGGTGAGATGTTCTTCAACAATGTCCGCATCACCCCGGACCGGCTGCTCGGCGAGACCGAGACCCCGGCCAAGGGCGACGGCAAGGACAGCGCCAAGGAGTCGTTCGCGGCCGAGCGGATCGGCATCGCGTCGCTGGCGCTGGGCATCATCAACGAATGCCACCGGCTCAGCATCGATTACGCGAAGTCGCGCAAGCTGTGGGGCAAGGAGATCGCGCAGTTCCAGCTCATCCAGCTCAAGCTGGCCGAGATGGAGATCGCGCGAATCAATGTGCAGAACATGGTGTTCAACGCCATCGAGCGCACCGCGGCGGGGGAGAAGGTGTCCCTGGCCGAGGCGTCGGCGATGAAGCTGTACTCCTCGCGCGCGGCCACCGAGGTCGCCATGGAGGCGGTGCAGCTGTTCGGCGGCAACGGCTACATGGCCGAGTACAAGGTCGAGCAGCTCGCCCGTGACGCCAAGTCGCTGATGATCTACGCCGGCTCCAACGAGATCCAGGTGACCCACATCGCCAAGGGCCTGCTCGGCGGCTAGTCCGTCCCCGGTCGGCACGCCCGCGGGCTCACCCCATCAAGGTCTCGATGAGGTTGGCGCTGCCCGCGGGCGTGCACAGCGACACCGCACGGGTGCGGGTCCACCAGCGCCGACCCGAGATCCAGTCGCGCGCTGATCAATTCGAAGAACCCGGCCGGCGACGGCGCGATCCACCTGCACGGCCGGACCCCTGCCGGGCCGGGTGAGCGCGAGCGAGATGGATGCGCGGAAAGCGACTCGTCACCAGTAGTGAAGCACTATCGTTTCTCATCGCTCACGAAGTTGTGGGCGAATAGTGAGGAGCACACTTTCATGAAGAATTCCCACCGTGCCGGCATCGGCGCGACGGCCATCGGCGCAGCGGCCGCCGTCGCCGCGCTGACCGCCCCCAACGCCAGCGCGTTGGTCAACTCGATCACCGTCAGCGACGCCAAGGTCTGCCTCAACAAGGCCACCACCGTGACCGTCGCCGTCACCCCGACCTCGTTCCTGTTCGATGTCTCCCTGAGCGACAACGACACCTCGGTCGGCAATGCCAAGGTCTCCAACAGCCAGGCCGTCTTCTCCTGGACCCCGACCACCGTCGGCTCGCACACCCTCAAGGCGATCCAGGAAGTCATCAGCACCAAGACGATCACCGTGGACGTCGTGGACTGCACCCCGGTCCCCGTCCCGGGCACCGGCTCGTCCGCGAGCAACCCGCTCGCCGGCCTGCTCAGCAGCCTCTCGGCCAAGTAGCGCCGCGAACCCGGGGGTGCGGGCGCGCGGCCGCGCCCCCGGGTCCGCATCGGCCGCGCACAGTCAATTAATTGATCAGTTAGCCTGACCTGATGGCGCTACGAAACGCGGTGCTGGCCGCCCTGCTGGACGGTGAGGCCTCCGGCTACGACCTGGCCAAGGGTTTCGACGCCCCCGTGGCGAACTTCTGGGTCGCCACCCCGCAGCAGCTGTACAAGGAACTCGAGCGGATGGCGGCCGACGGGCTCATCGAGACCCGCGTCGTCGAACAGGAACGCCGCCCCACCAAACGCTTGCACGCCATCACCCCCGCCGGGCGGGCCGCGTTGCGCGAATTCATCTCCGAGCCCGCCAAACCCACCGCCATCCGCGACGAGATGATGGTGAAGGTCCAGGCCATGGAACCCGGGGACGCCACCGCCGTGCGGGCCGCCGTCGCCGCCAAACAGGAATGGTCGCGGGCGCGCCTGGCCCGCTACGAACGGCTGCGCACCCGGATGCTGGACGGGCGCAGCGAACAGGCCTACCTGGCCGAAGTCGACCGGGTCGGGCCGTATCTGACGCTGTTGCGCGGAATCTCCCTGGAGCAGGAGAACATTCGGTGGGCCGAGTTCGCGCTGTCGGTCATCGAACGGCGGATCGCGGCCCACACCTAGGGGTTCAGCGCGAGCGCAGGTCCTCGATCGCGAGCCGCAGCCGATCGTCCGCGCCGTCATCGGCGGGCGCGGACAGCACGACGCCCTGGACCAGGCCGTCATACCGCTCGCGCAGCAGGTCCGGCAGCGCGGCGTAGTCGCCGCAGATGAGCAGGGCGTCGAGTACGTCATCCGTCATCACCGTGTGCAGCCGGTCCCACTGGTTCGCCTGCGTCATTTCCCGCAGCTGGTCGAACAATTCGGGCAGGCCCAGGCGAACCAGCGTCGACTTGTAGGACGGCGTCGAATAGAGGAAGGCCAGCAGGCGGCGCATCCGCTCCCGTTCCTTGCCCACCGACTCCGCGTTCGCACCCGTCGCGACCGGCGCGGCGGCGATGATCCCGGGCGTCGGCCGGGACGCTTCGGCAGCGCCCTTCTCCAATGCGGGCCGCACCACGTCGCGTAGATAGTCCGGATCGGAGTTGGTCGAATGGGTGATCACGCCGTCCGCGAGTCGCCCTGCCAGCGCGCACATTCCGGGATTGACCGCGCCCAGCAGCACCGGCGGGGCGACCGCCGTGCCCGGCCCGGGATTGAAATACGGCTGCATCCGGGTGAGCCGGTAGTGCTCGCCCTCATATCCGACCGGCCCGCCGGAGGTGAAGGCCGCGAACAACTCCCGCACCGCCTCCAGGTATTCGCCCATCCGGGCAACGGGTTCGGACCACGGCATCCCGTAGCGGCCCTCGATGTTCTGTTTGATCTGGGTGCCAAGGCCCAGTTCGAAGCGGCCGCCGGAGAAGGCCGCCAGATCCCACGCGCCGTAGGCCACCACCGTGGGGGAGCGGACGAAGGCGAGGGTGATCGCGGTGCGCAGGGTGATGCGGCTGGTGTGTTCGGCGGCCAGCAGCGCCACCGCGAAGGAGTCGTGGATCGTCTCCGGAATATGGATGCCGTCGAAGCCGAGGGCCTCCATCCGGCGCGCCACCGCGGGCACCTGCGACAGGGGCAGGCGCGGATCCAGGGCTGCGAAAACTCTCATCGGCCGTCTTCCTCGGGTGTCGCGGGTTGTCGACGCCGACGGTAGCGAACCGGAGGGTCCGGGTTACATTTGCGCGGTCCGCATTCCTCTGCGAAAGGGTCACCCATGTCGATCGCCGCTGACAAGGTCGTCTCCATCGAATACACCTTGACGGCCGACGACGGCGAGGTGCTGGACACCTCCGTCGGCGACGAGCCGCTCATCTACCTGCACGGCGCGGACAACATCGTGCCGGGCCTGGAGCAGGCGCTCGAGGGCAAGAGCACCGGGGACGAGCTGACCGTCGTGGTCGAGCCCGAGGACGGCTACGGCGACTACCTGGCCGAACTGGTCAGCAGCGTGCCGCGGGACATGTTCGAGGGCGTCGACGAGCTCGAGCCGGGCATGGAGTTCCATGCCGAGGCCCCGGACGGCGAATCCCAGATCGTGGTCGTCCAGCAGATCGACGGCGACGAGGTCATCATCGACGCCAACCACCCGCTGGCCGGTCAGCGGCTCAACTTCGCGGTCAAGGTGGTCGACGTGCGCGACGCCACCGCCGACGAGCTCGCCCACGGTCACCCGCACGGCGACGACGACCACCACCACTGATCCTCCGCCGGGTCGGTTCGCCACGAACCGACCCGGTGAATCCTCTGAATTCCGGTGCGGCCGACAGGGTTCGTCTTTCGGTCAATCGGCTGATGTCGCCCCCGGATCCCGCGGTCTGTGACTACGTTTTCGACAGCAACGAGTGGTCCTGTGCGCGCGGCTGGAGGAATCTTGGAGGCCGGTGACATCACCTTCGGCTTCGAGATCATCGAGGGCGACGACACCGCCCGCGACCTGACCCACCTGTGGGCGGTCGGCTCCCTGCTCGGGCGGCCCCGCCGGGTCGCGGCAGGGCCGTTCGACGCGGTCCGCGTCCGATTACGCCAGCGGGCCCCGCGCAACTACACGGATCTGCACGACCTGGTCGGCACCCGCGCCATCGAGTTCGGGGCGTCGGACGACTCCATCACCTTCCGCGCCGCCGATATGGACGTACCGCTCACCACCGCGGACCCGGTACTGCACGCCATCCTCGAGAAGGTCGCCGCCACCGTCCCCCCCGCCGCCACCGCTGGCCAGCGCCTGGGTCGATCAGGTCTCCGAGGCGCTCGCCGAAGCCCTCGTCGCGGGCGACGCCTCGCTCGCCACCGTCGCACGACGACTCCTGGTGAGCCGCCGCACCTTACAGCGCCGGCTGACCGAGGCGGGCACCACCTGGCGGCAGGAACTCGACCGCGCACGACTGGAACGACTGCGCCGCGCCGACACCGCCGGGCAGCGACTGGGCCGGGCCAGACAGGCCGAGATCCTGGGATATTCGGGCCCACAGGCGATTCGGCGGGCCGCCCGCCGATGGGAGTCCATCGCCGAACGCCGCGTCTCGGACGGACCCGTGCTGGCCGGACGCTCCTGACGCGCACCGCGATCAGCGCCACCCGTAGCCGTCGTCGAAGCGCGTGCGGGTCGGTGGCGGGGCGCTCAGCCGTCGTCGCGGACCGCGTAGAGGCCCGCGAAGCGTGGATTCGCTTGCGGCATGGGCATATCCAGCAGCAGCGGGTCCAGGACCAGCACCGTGCGGGGCGCCTCGAACAGGAGGTCGCGGACGCCGAGTACCACCGCGATGCCCTCGTAGACCGGGTCGGCGGCCACCGTGGTCTCGGCCCGCTTGATGAGCTGCCGCATCTGCACCGCGTCGCGCTGCATGCTGACCAGGGCGCCGATGTCGTGCTCGAGGGCGAATCGCCGGATTTCGACGGGCAGCATGGAATCGTCACGCACCAGCGCGATCTCGTCGCCGCGCGTTTCGATGGTGTGGCGGGCCAGCGAGCAGGACCGCTCGGCGAACCGGATGGCCACCTCGAACGCCTGTCGGACCGTGGGCTGGCTCATGACCGCGCGCTCGACCGCGCCGATCTGCGGGGGATGGCAGGTGAGTCCCGCCATCAGACCGACGCCCGCCTCGTCGCCGATGCCGTGCACGATATTGCGCATGACGGCCACGTGCTGGGTGAAGGTGATCTCGATGCCGGGGTGGGCGAGCTGCACGTCGCGGATGCCGGTGTGCCGCAGGATCGATGCGATCGACAGGCCGCGGCCCAGCGCGAAATCCACCAGTAGTGCGGTACTGGAGATCGGGCGCATTCGATACCGACGCTGGGCCGGCCTGTGATTGATCACCGGTGTTGCCTCTGGTCCTCGGGATTGCCGCCGCCGCCCGGCTGACGCACGTGGCGTGGCGGAACGGTTGGAGGTCTCCGGGTACACCCGCGGCGCGGCCGGTGCGCCCGGATCCCGCTTCCAGCTTCGTGAATCGCGGGCAACACGGCCAGCCCCGATTGCGCCAAGGCTCCGCTGATTGCGCCATCCTGTGCCGACGGGCCCGGCACGAATGTCCGAAGTTGGCACCCGCGGGCCGGAAATCGATCTTCATCGGGGCTGGTGCCGGGAGTGATGCGGGTGCGGCTGTGGGGGAGCGATGCGGTGCACCGGGGTGTCCCCGTGACACGCGGAGTTGTCCCAATACCAACGTCTCGTGACCGAAAGCGCACTGGCGAAACGACTCCGGCAATCTTACAGTTATTTCGCCGCACAGTGATCGATGAACGCCCGCCGGACAGCAAAGGCGACCGTGGGTAGGTATCGAAACCTGTTGCGGCACCTATACGTTCATCTCTAACGGCGGTCGACCCACTCCCCGTGGACGGCCGCATGTTTTTGCCCCCGGCCCTGGCCCGGATCCCCTTGCCCGCCAATCGCCGCTACGCGGCCGTCCGCACCCGCCTGCGCCACGCCGTCTCCGACATGATCGACCGCAACCGCACCGAAGGCGGCGCGATCGGCGGTGACCTCCTCACCGCCCTCCTCGAATCCGCCCCGGCCACACCCGATTCCCGCACCGAGCTGGTCGACGAGCTGATCCTCATGCTCATGGCGGGCACCGAATCCACCGCCACCACCGTCGCCTGGACCCTGCACGAACTCTCCCGCGACCCGGACCGGTGGCTCGCCGACAACCAGCACCCCGCCGTGCGAAAAGCCTTGATCCCCTTCGGTGGCGGCACCCGCAAATGTGCCGGCGACACCTTCGCCCTCACCGAATCAGCCCTGGTCCTCGCCTCGATCATGAGCCGTTGGACAGTCGAACCGGTGCGGCGCAACACGGTCCGACTGGCCGCTTACGGAGCCCTGCAACCGCAGGGTCTGTACCTGCGGACCGTCGCGCGCTGATCGGCGCGCCCGGACTCACTTGGGCGCGATGGCCTGTGCGGGGAAGTCGCGGTCGGGAGTGACGCTGTGCCCGTCGGATCCGAGGGTGAGCGTCACCACGGACGGGCCGCCCGACGGGCAGCAGTTCGCATCGTTCCCCGTCAGCCAGCGGTACTGCACCTGCACTGTGCGATCGGAGGATCCGACCACGCTCGTGTAGGAGGTGGACCGTTTGGTCGCCGTGCCCAGGTAGCCGTCGTGGTTGAACAGCATCACATGCCAGGGCGAACTGGCGGTGCCGTGCGGAGTCCCGGCCCGGACCCACAGCAGTGCCGGGCAGGAGCCGACGGCCGCGTCGGTGCCGCTCTCGGCATAGAACCCGTCCCCGCCCACGCCGCCGCCGAGCGTGCCGAGCGCCTGCGTGACCACCGGTGACGTCAGGCTGACGCACCGGCCATTGGCCGCGGTGGCGGGCGCGGTGTCCGCCGGCGGACGCGAATTCCCCTGGGACTGAGTCGGATTCCCCTGCGACTGCGGCGGATTCTCCGGCGACTGAGCGGGCACCGTGGCCGGCGCGGATCCCGCCGCGCTGACGGTGGTGGCGGGCGCCTGCGACCCACCGCTGGGTATCGTCACCTGGTCCTGGCAGCCGGCCGCCGCCAGGCTCACGGC
>NZ_JBHWHH010000072.1:0-32710 GCF_042732555.1 Nocardia sp. NPDC059764 | reverse complement strand
ACCGGCCGGACCTCTGGGGTGGATGCGGGCTTTCAGCCGATGTCGGCGGTGAGCGGCAGCGCGGTCACCGAGGTGCCGACGTGCAGGGTGAAGGAACCGGGTTCGACGGCCCAGCCGTCGGCGGTCCAGTGCTCGAACGCGCGCCTCGGCAATTCGATGGTGGCGCTGACGGATTCACCGGCGCCCGCCTCGATCACCGCGAATCCGGCGAGCCAGCGCACCGGGCGATCGACGGCGCTGTCCGCACGCGACAGGTACGCCTGCACGACCTGACGACCGGCGCGCGCCCCGGTATTGCGGGCGGTGACGGTCGCGGTGCGGCCGGACACCGTCAGCTCGTCGAGCTCCCAGGTGGTGTAGCCGAGTCCGTGGCCGAACGGATAGGCCGGGGCCACACCGGATTTCAGCCACGCCCGATACCCGAGGTGAATGCCCTCGGAGTACGGCAGCGCATTGTCGGGTCCGGGCTTGGTGTCCAGCACTGGGACATCGGCCATCGTCACCGGCCACGTGGTCGGCAGACGGCCGCCGGGTTCGGCGGCGCCGGTCAGCACGTCGGCCAGCGCCGCGCCGAACTCCTGTCCGGGGAACCAGGTGAGCAGGACCGCGGCGACATCGTCGCGCCACGGCATCTCCACGGGGGAACCGGAATTCACCACCACGACGGTGCGCGGGTTGGCCGCGGCGACGGCGGCGACCAGTTCGTCCTGGCGGCCGGGCAGCCGCAGCGTGGTGCGGTCGAAGCCCTCGGATTCGATCCGCTCGGTGGTGCCGACCACGACCACGGCCACGTCGCTGGTGCGGGCCAGGTCGATGGCGGCGGCGAATTCGTCGTCGTCGGAGCGGCGCGGGCGGCCGACCGCGCAGGTGATGCCCATGGCGGGGAAGCCGCCGCCGGGCACCATGCGCACCAGGATCTCGATCTCCTGCCCCTCGGCGAGGGTGCGGGTCACGAAGCGCTGCGGCGGATTCAGCAGCATCTCGACCGGGTCGGCGCCGTCGGGCAGCACGGTCTCCTCGAGCACCTGCTCGCCGTCCAGCGCCAGGGTCAGCGCGCCCACGCCCGCGAAGCCGATCCGCCACTCCCCCGCCACGTCGGCGCGCAGCCGTCCGCGCAGTTCGATGGCCCCGGCACGCACCGCGTTCGGGTTGCCGAACAGCATGAGGCTGCCCGCGGTGCGGTGTTCGGTGTCGAGCACGGTGCCCTCGCCGAGATACCGCAGCGACAGCCCGGGCTCGCCGGTCTCGGGATCGGTGACCAGGTCCAACGGGATCGGAATCATGTTCTCGCTCAGGTGGACACCGGGGGTGTACACCACCGGCAGCACCTCGGAGAGCCCCTGCAGCGGGGAGGTGGTGTGCGCCGGGATCACGGTCGCGCTGCCGCCGCCCATGAACCGCGGTTCGGCGGCGGCGGAGCCGAGCAGTGCCACCCGGGCGGGCGCGCGCAGCGGCAGGGTGCCGTCATTGCTCGCCAGCACCATGGCCAGCGCGGCGGCCTCGCGCACCAGCTGCCGGGACTGCTCGTCGGTGAATGCCGGGACGGGCGTGGGGGTTCCGTTCAGCGCGCCGACCCGTTCGGCGAAGCGGAGGATGCGCCGCACCTTCTCGTCGATCGCGGATTCGGGGACCTGACCGTCGCGCACGGCCTGTTCCAGCGGTGCGCCCCACAGCTCCCACGGGCCCGGCATGGCCAGGTCGTTGCCCTTGGCCGCACCCTGGGTCGAGCGGACGGCGGTCCAGTCCGAGACCACCACGCCGTCGAAACCCCACTCGCCCTTCAAGGGTTCGTCGAGCAGGTCGTTCTCGGTCATGGTGGTGCCGTTGACGGAGTTGTAGGCCGCCATCACCATCCACGCGCCCGCCTCCACGGACCGCTCGAACGGGTACAGGTACAGCTCGCGCAGGGTGCGCTCGTCGGCGATGACGTCGGCGGTGAAGCGCTCGGTCTCGGAGTCGTTGGCGACGTAGTGCTTGGGGCACGCGCTCACCCCGTGCGCCTGCACGGCGCGCACATAGGCGTCGGCCATCTCGGCGGTCAGCATCGGATCCTCGGAGAAGCATTCGAAATGCCGTCCGCCGAGCGGGGATCGGTGCAGATTGATGGTCGGGCCCAGGACCGCGTACACATCCTTGCGGCGGGCCTCGGCGGCGATGAGCGCCCCGATATCGGTGAGCAGGTCCCGGTCCCAGGTGGCGGCCAGGGCGGTGCCCGAGGGCAGGCTCACCGACGGGTCGCGTTCGTCCCACTGCTCGCCGCGCACGCCGGACGGGCCATCGGAGACCGGCATATCGGCCAGGCCGATGCTCTCGTCACCGGCGAAGCGGAAGAAGTTGGCTCCCGAGACGAGCCGGACCTTGGCGGGCAGATCCAGTTTCGCGAGCAGGTCGTCGATGGCGTCGGTCATGCTCGTTCCTTCCAGAAGGTCACCAGGTCCGCGCAGACCCGGTCGGGGACGTCCTCGTTGGGCACATGGCCGGAGCCGGGGTAGACGGCGGTCTGCGCGCCCAGCTGGGCGGCGAAGCGCTCGTGCACCTCGGGGGCCCACAGGTCATTGGTGTCGCCGTAGGCCACCAGCAGCGGCACGCCCGAATCCCGCAGCACGGCGGGATCTTTCGCCGGCGGCTCGGCCATGCAGGTGAGGATGCCGACGATATTGGCCTTCTTGGTGCGCAGGATCCGCTCGCGCAGGAACTCCTGGCGCTGCGGCGAGGGCTGCTGGTCGGCCTGCGCCATGACCGCGCTCATCTGCTGCCAGATCACCTCCTGCCCACCGACTTCCACCATCTGCGCGACCAGCAGTGGCGGCGGGAAGTTGATGTCCTCCACCGAGGACGGGCCCGAGGCGAGCAGGGTGAAGGTGCGGAACCGTTCGGGGCGCTCGATCACCGCGACGCGGGAGACGTAGCCGCCGAAGGAGTGCCCGACCAGATGGATGGGCTCGTCGGGTGAGATCTGATCGACCACGCCCTGGAGGTCGCCGACGAAATCGGCCAGGGTGTAGCCCGAGACCTCGTCGGGGCCCTCGGACTCCCACTGCCCGCGCTGGTCGTAGGCGACGGCCCGATAGCCCGCGTCCGCCAGCAGCGGCAGCATGTCCTCGAAGTCCTCCTTCGAGCCGGTGAAGCCCGGCACCAGCAGCGCGGTCCCGCGGCATTCGGTCCCGGCGGGCGGCGCGGCCTCCCAGGCGGCCAGTTTTCCAGCGGCTCCCCGCAGTGTGAACGGCGTGATCAGGGCCTGACTCATCCGGCGATCCTTCCCTCGTACTGCCTTGTACGGCTGGCCCCGAGTGTGCCAGCGGATACCGCGTTTACCGAGCGACCATTAGGTAACGTTATCGTTTCGTTACCGTTGTCGGGTTTTGCCTGCTCAACACGCTTGACTAGTGTCCCACCACATGACGCCCCATCCCCGACGCCGCGGCCGGGGCGACGACCGCCGCGAGCAGATCATCGACGAGGCCCTCGAGGCCTTCGCGGACAACGGCTATCGCAGCACGTCCATCGCCGAGATCGCCGAACGCTGCAGCCTGTCCCAGCCCGGGGTCCTGCACTACTTCCCCAACAAGGCGGCGCTGCTGTCCGCGGTCCTCGACTACCGCGACCGCCTCGACCACGACCGGCTGGGCTTCGATCAGCAGCTGCGCGGCAAGGACGCCCTGGTGCGCCTCGCACAGCTGGTGGATCACAACACGCATGTGCCGGGTCTGGTCCGGCTGTTCACGGTTCTCACCAGCGAGGCCGTCACCGTCGACCATCCCGCACACGGCTGGGCCCAGAACCGGTACCGGCGACTCCAGGACTATCTGGGCGCGGCGCTCGAGGCGGGGCAGGCCGACGGCAGCGTGCGCGCCGACATCGACCCCGCGGCGGTCGCCCGGCAGGTCTTCGCCATGATGGACGGCCTGCAACTGCAGTGGCTGGTCGACCCGGACAGGGTCGACATGGCCACGCTCTTCCGCGCCTACATCGACGAGCTCATCGCCTGGATCTCGTAGGGGCGCAGACAAATCCGGCACAGACGCCGGACGCGGCGAATCGGGCTAGGCCGAGTCCGCCGCGTACTGGTATTTGCCGCGGTCCAGCTTGCGGACATTGCTGTTGTCGCGCTGCGCCATTCGGCCCAGCGCCACCGCGACGTGATGACGGGCGCTGATCGGCAGCTCCACGCCACGACCCTGCAACGCCGCGATCACCTCGGCAGGGGTCCAGGTCTGCTCCGGGTGCTCGGCGAGGAAATCCGCGACCACCCGCGGCAGCGAGCGGTTCTGCTCCGGCGCGGGCGCGCCCGGGTCGGACGACGAGGCGTCCTGGTACTGCTCGTCGCGGGCCGTGTCCAGCCAGTTGGCGACGGTCAGCAGTTTCGAGCAGGCCGCACGCAACTCCGCACCCGGCGAACGAATGTCGCCGAGGTTGTACATCGCCTGGTAGTAGCGCCCGATGTTGGTGAGCATCTCGATGACCTGCTGCTCGGTGTCGGCGACGATGGCTTCGCTGCTGCGACCCGATTGCGCGGCCGCCGCCACTGCTCCCACGTCCACGTCCGGCGTTCCCCTTTGCTGTTGACCGGTTGCTTCCAGTACCCGGTGGATGCAAGACAGCCCAGACAGTAGCCGGGGCCGCCCACCGAATTGTGAAAGACTACAAGGTCATTGCCACGTCCGGCGACCCAACGGCAGGACCATGATCGAAAAGCCCGACTCGCGCGAGCGCGACACGCCGAACGTTTCGGAGCGGGCGTCTATCGCGATATCACCTCCGTGGGAGGCACGCTCGAACCCGGTGAGAACTTCGCCGGCTACCAGATCTTGCGAAAGCTGGGGGCCGGCGGAATGGGCGCGGTCTATCAAGCCCGAGACCGCGACCTGCCACGATTCGTGGCCCTGAAACTGCTGACCCTGCCCGGCGGCGAACGCGAACACCGGGCCCGGTTCCAGCGCGAGGCCGATACGGTTGCGCGCCTGCAGCATCCGAACATCGTCACCGTCTACGCGCGTGGCGAGGAAGACGACCGGCTGTGGATCTCCATGACCTTCGTCGACGGCAGCGACGTGGCGCGGGCACTGCGCGAGGGACCCATGCACCCGGCGCGGGCCGTGCGCATCATCGCCGAGACCGCGGCGGCGCTCGACCACGCCCACGACACCGGCATCCTGCACCGCGACGTGAAACCGGCCAATATCCTGCTCGCGGACGGACGTCCGGAACGCGCCGTGCTCACCGACTTCGGCATCGCCAAATCCCTCGACGAGAGCCGCCAGCTCACCCAGAACGGGGAGATCCTGGCCAGCTTCCAGTACGCGGCCCCGGAACGGCTCACCCGGCCCGAGGAAGCCGATCGGCGTGCCGACGTGTACTCGCTGGGGTGCACGCTGTTCCACATGCTGACCGGGGAGGCGCCCTACCCCGGGCAGAACGTCGGGCAGATCATCTACGGGCACGCCTACGAGCCGGTGCCGATGCCCTCGGACCGGAACCCCACGCTGCCACGGGGATTCGACGAGCTCATCGCCCGGGCCATGGCCAAGGACCCGGAACGGCGGTTCGACACCTGCGCGCATCTCGCCTGGGCGGCCTCGCGAATCCTGCGTCAGCCGGGGACGCATCGGACCGCGCCGGCGGGGACGGTGCACTTCAGCGGGCCCAGATCCGGTGCGGGACAACCCGAGCGCAATGCCACCACCATGCCTCCGGCGCCGCTGCCGATTCCGATCCGGCCTGGTAACGGTCCCGCCACCACGTGTCCGGGGCCGGAGCCCACGCGGCTGAACAGCGGACCGGGGCCGACTCGCGGGAACACCGGACCCGCTCCGGCTCGCCTCAACAGCGTGCCCGCGCCCACTCGGCTGAACACCGGGCCCGCGCCCGGTCGGGCGAATGCCGGGACCGACCAGGCTCGTTCGAATACAGGACCCGCACCCACCCGTCTCAATACCGGTCCCGCGCCGGTCAATCCGATGACAGGACCGGCACCGGCCCGCGCGAATTCCCGTCCCGGTCCGGTCCCTTCCGGTGCCGCGGCGACGCGTCCCACGACGGGTCCCGCGCCGACTCGGCTGGTGACCGTGCCCGCACCCATGCGCGAGACCACCGGGCTCGCACCCGGTTCGAGCAGCACCGGGCCCGCGCCGACCCGCTTCGTGACCGGACCCCTGCCGTCCGATGTGAGCGGGCCTCGTGAGGTTCCGGGCATCAGCACCCGCACCGGGTTCGATCCGGGCACCGGGACAGGCACAGGCACAAGCGTTCCCGGCAAGCGCCGCGGGCCCGGCCGGATTCTGCTGGCCGTGGCGCTCGTAGTCACTGTGGCGGTCGTCGGGTACCTGCTGGTGCGCGCGGGCGACGGTCATTCCGGACCGAGCAATGCGGCGGCCTCGAACACGCCCACCATCACAGCCACGACCACCGGGGCGGTCACGACCGAACCGACCACCACCACCGAGGCTCCGCAGGTCACGACCGCGCCGTACACGCAGCCGACCACGGCGGCCCCGTACACGCCGCCGCCGGTCACATCCCAGCAGCCGAAAACCGTTCCGGTGCCGGATGTCGTCGGGTCCGCGATCTCGCAGGCGAAGGCGCGCCTGGAGAAGGACGGGTTCGTCGTCGAACAGACTCAGCGCGAGGACAAGAGCGCGAAAGGCACTGTCCTGGAGACCTCCCCGGCCGCGGGGACCGCGAAGCCGGTCGGCTCGACGGTCAAGGTGACCGTGTCCTCCGGTCCCCCGACCATCACGACCATCACCGTGCCCACCCTGATCGGCCTCTCCCCCGCCGCCGTCACGTCTGCCCTGCAGGCTCTCGGCTGGCACGGCAGCGTCGCGAAATCCACCGGGCCGACCAATGATTCCGCCAAGGACGGCAAGGTGATCGCGCAGAACCCGGCAGCCGGAGCCTCGGTGACCCCGGACCAGGCGATCACCATCACCGTCGGCGCCTACACCATCACCTCCACCAGCCCCGTCATCTCGACGACCCCGGCGGCCGGCTGAATCTCGGGTCAGCCATCCGCATCCCGCGTGGCTTCGGGCGGATACGGGCGGCTACCAGATGTTCCAACTGGACCGCCCGCGCATCGACTCGATCTCCTTGGCGATCGTTTCGAGCCGGGGCACCAGTCCCTGGAAATACCGCCGCGCATCACAACTCTCACCGCACCCCTGATGCAGGGTCAAACCCCGCTGCGCCGCTTGCAAATTCATGACCGGATAGTCGGGCGCGTCGTGCGAAACCACCCTCACGACCGCACCCCCGTCACCCGTGCCGCATTCATGACGGCGATTGCCTGACGTTTTGTGGCGCACAAGGCCATCGGGCACCCCTCGTGTACCCGCAACACGTCCCGCGCGTACGCGGTAGTCATCATGGTCACCGCTTCATGGCTCTCGATCGGTATGCGGAACATGCTCGACTCCGATTGTCGGCGTGGATGTTTGAGTTCCCCTTCGGCGGGGTGCGTCAAGTAGACCACTTATCGAATCGCGGGTGGAAAGTTTCCGACGCGACGGCAGTCCGCAATTCTCTCCATTCCGAAACAGCGCACCATCGATAGCGAGGCTGAGGGAATGACCGTCTCGGCTGTCAGATCAAGTGCCCCACATCGCTTTTCACCAATCGATCCAAGGCTCGCTCGGTGAGGGC
The DNA here is from genome assembly GCF_042732555.1 of Nocardia sp. NPDC059764. NCBI lineage: Bacteria > Bacillati > Actinomycetota > Actinomycetes > Mycobacteriales > Nocardiaceae > Nocardia > Nocardia sp. NPDC059764. The sequence goes on along the minus strand of NZ_JBHWHH010000072.1, from coordinate 25,069 downwards.
GGCGATCGTCATCGACGGATTACAGGCCGCGGTATTGCCGGGCATGAGGGCGCCGTCGAGGACATAGAGGCCGGATTGGCCGAGAACCCGGCCGTCCAGGTCGCAGACCGCGCCCATACTGGCGCCGCCGAGCGGGTGCCAGGTGGAGGGGAACGCGAGGTTGGTGTCGAGCAGGGTGCTCGACGGGCCGGCGATGCGCTGGACGGCGGGGCCGATGTGGTTGTTCTGGATGGCGGCGTCGCCGTCGGCGGGCCAGTGCAGGGTCGCGGCGTCGGCGGCAGAGTCGTAGCGGAATTCGCCGCGGCCGGTGCTGACGCCGTAGCCGACCATCATGGTGCTGTGCGCGTCGACCGACAGCGGCGGGATGGAGGCCTGGATGACGGTGTGCGCGCCGTGCGGGTCGTCCCAGTTCAGGCTGCCGTAGACGACGGGTCCGCCCTGGGCGAGGCCGAATTCCTCGGTGGGCGCGGTCCAGACGTAGATGCGGTCGGCATTGGTGCCCCAGCCGCGGCCGAGCTGGTCGGGCAGATCGGGGATCTGGCCCTTGGCGGCCGCGCGCACCAGCAGGCGGGTCGTATTGAGGCTGCCCGCCGACAGCACCAGGGCATTGGTGGTGAGGATCTTGTTCTCCAGTACCGTGCCCGCGGTGTCGGTGCGGTCCACGTGCACGGCCCAGCGGCCGTCGGGGACGCGCTCGATATCGGTGACCTCGTGCAGGGTTCGCACGGTGACCCGGCCGGTGTAATTGTCGAAAGCGACCGGCCTGCCGAACAATTCGGGACTCGACCGATGCCACAGCATCCGCTTGTCCGGCGCGGTGGCGTTGGGGAAGGTGGTGGCGTTCGGACCGGTCGGCCACCGCATACCGCGTTCGAGCAGCAGCACGGGCACCCCGGCCTCGGCCAGGCGCAGCGCGGTCACCCCGCCGCCGAACCCCGAGCCGATGACGATGAGCCGATGACGATGAGCCGATGTCCCTCCCGGGTGAGCTCGACCCGGTTGATCCGGGCGGCGATGCCCGCGCGGGCGGCGGGCGTGGTCGCGAGCAGGGCGGCGCTGGCGGCGACTCCGGACAGCAGGGAGCGACGGGAGATTTCAGACATGGGACACCCAGGTGATCGGCGAGAAGGGAACGGCGGCGGGAATTCTCAGGCGAAGGCGCAACCCGAGAGCGGTGTGCCGTTGAGCCGGTCCATCAGATAACCGATCGCATTGTTGGTGCCGAAACCGTCGATCAATTCCGGTCCGAAGTGATTGGGAATCGTCGCGCCCGACAGGATGGGCGGCAATTCGTTGGTGCGGAAGCTGACCGTCGCACCCGCGGCGCACCAATCGGTCGCCAACTGTTCGGCCTGACCGTAGGGAACGGTGTCGTCATTGACACCGCTGGTGATCAGCACCGGGCTGGCCGGGGTCAGCGATCCGATCCGCTGCTGCCGCAGAATGTCCTGGATCGAAGGGATTTCGCGCATGTGATCGACGAGCGGGCGCTGATCGACGGTGAAGGCGTTGGTGCGCAGGAACGGATGCAGCGCGATCACATCGCCGATGCACGCGTTCGACAGTTCGTTGAGCAGACCCTGCCCGGCGGGCGTCACCCGAGAATTGAATTCGGGGCGTAGGTCCGGGTACCGGTCCAGGAAGCCGTTGAGCGCGAACCCGACCGCGCCGCCGATCAGACTGCCCTCGATCCGGTCCAGGATCGCCGACAGATCCGCGGTCGGCGCGCCCGCCCAGGTGCCCTTCAGGTTCAGTTCCGGCGCGTAGCTCGGCTGCATCTCCGCGGCGGCCGCGCTCGCTCCGCCGCCCTGCGAGTACCCCCAGAACGCGAGCGGCGTGTCCGCCCCGGTGCCCGCGAGCCGGTTCGCGGCGCGGGCGGCGTCGAGCACGGCGTGCGCCTCCTCGATCCGGTTCGCGTAGGTGTGGATGCCGGGCGTGCCCATTCCGATGTAGTCGGTGACGAAGACCCGCGCGCCGAGCGCGTTCCAGGCGAAAGCGGCCAGGACCTCCTGGTTCGCCGAGAAGGTCGGCGGGGTCAGGCTCGCGTACATGCCGGTCGGGAAGGCCAGCGACAGCGCGCACTGGTCACCCTGTCCGACCGTGCCCGGCGCGATCAGCACCGTCGGGCGCGGGCCTTGCCCCCGCCACGGGCGGCTGGAATCGATGAACGTGCCGGTCACGGCGACGGGCGTGTCGTCCTGGGTGCGGGAGGTGTACATGACCCGCTGCGCCGCCAGCGGCCAGGTCCCGTCGGCGGCGGGCAGCGCGGGGAGCACCGACATGGTCTCGGTCTTGATCACCGCGCCGGGGGCGGAATCGAATTGCTGTGGCGGGTAATAGAAGTCGCTCACCGGGTCGGCCGCGGCGGGCGGCGCCGCGGCGCAACCGGCCATGACCGCGAGCGCCGCGACGGCGACTTTGACGAGGCTGATCGGCCGCCGGGCAGCCGGGGCGGGCGAGTACTGCTGACGAGGCATCGTGCTCTTTCTCCACGGAAGTCACACCTCGAGTAACAGGGTTACTCGAGTAACGGCGTTACTGTAGCGACATGGCGAAGGAGACGGAAGAGGCAGTACGGGCACGAATCCTGCTCGAGGTACGCGCCCTCCTGGAGTCCGAAGGTCCTGACGCCGTCCAGCTTCGCGAGGTGGCCCGCCGCGCCCGCGTCTCCCTCACCACCATCTACAAGTTCTTCCCCACCCGCGATGACCTGCTGGTTTCCGCCATCGAAGCCTGGATGGAAGACAACACCTACCTCCCGATGGAACCCCCACCGCCCGGCGAACCCCTGCGTGACGGCCTGCTCCGGGTCATGCGCCACGTCTTCGACCCGTGGGAACGCCACCCCACCATGCTCACCGCCTACCACCGCGCCCGCACCGGTCCCGCCCGCCACCGCCTCGACAATCACGGCCTCGACGCCGTCTTCCCCATCGCCGCCGCCGTCCTCGCCGGCGCCACCCCCCGCTACCTCGAAGACATCGCCGTCATCCTCGCCAACCTCACCTCCTCCCTCCTCGCCCAATGCGCCGACGGCACCCTCGAAGTCCCCGAAGTCCTCCCCATCCTCGAACGAGCCATCCACCGCCTCACCACCAACAACGAACCCGAAGCCGCCGAAGCCCTCACCCGCCGCGAAGCCACCACCCCCTACCCCCTCTCCCCCCACGTAGCCGCCCCCTTCGTCCGCACCCCCACGGATTCCCCTGCGCCAGAACAACCCTGACCCCACCCCACCCCTCCCCCCGCAACCCCCAGCAACCCCATCCACACGCCGATAACCAGCCGATTTGGATGTTCAGGGGGGTAGTGGGGTAATCTCGTCGAGCACAAGCGAGAGTGAATGCAACGGGCTGTGGCGCAGCTTGGTAGCGCACCTGACTGGGGGTCAGGTGGTCGCAGGTTCAAATCCTGTCAGCCCGACAGAGTGCAGGTCAGAGCCGGTTTTCGAACCGGCTCTGACCTGTTTCAGAGGCCCGGATCAGCAGTTATAGCCCCGTTCTCCGGCCCTCTCACATCGCCCTGACCTGGCATTGTTCGTTTCGTCGACCACCTGACCGATAGTCAGGTGGCTGATCGAACCAAACAACCTGTGCCACTGCACCTTTGATCGGGCAATGGGATGTTGCCACCCATGCCCTGCCGCATCGGCAACACCGTCGATCCCGACATTCCGACACGTCATCAGCTCACCACGCCGCACCCACACTTCGGATTCGTGGACCAATTGTGGACCAAACGTGGTCCAGGATTGGTCCAGACGCCGCCAGCCGCGCCAACGGTTCCGGGAGCAGTGGCGCATTTTGCCGACAACGGTCTGCGGGGTGTTGATGCTCGTCATGGCTGGGGCACATCGATTCGCCCACTCTGGGAAAAGCCGTCCGAACCCGGACATCACCACCGGCTACAACCCTCACGGGAGGCGATCATGGTCGACGGACCCTTGCGAGACCCAACGAACCCCATCGTCTGAGGTGGGCCGCCGCGGACCCTCGACGAGATCGCGGCCTCGACGCAAGTCGGAGCCGAGAACCACGAACCGATGCGCAGCGACTCACCCGCAGTCACCGTCGATGGAGTCGCGCCCAGCCCTGATGGCGTCATCGAGATGGTGGCCACCTACACGCCGTCTTCGGAACACCCCCGCTGACCGCCACCGGATGAATTCCGGCAGCCGGTACAGCCGCCGTACACCGGTGCTGGCGGCCACCTGTTCTCCGGTCGCCATCCCAGCTCGGCCACGCTGGAACGCGGATCGGGATCGTCACCGCCCAAGCCCGCTGCCGTATCCACTTCCTGGTCCCGCCCGCGGTCCTCTCCGTCGCCGGAGCCATCATCACCGCCGATGACGCCGCACCCAAACCTTCACCGCCCCAACCCTGCTCGCATGGTCCCGTCTCGCCGTGCCGCCGGAATCGACCCTGTTCATCGGCGACACCCCACCGACCTGCGCGCCGGCCAAGCAGCTGGGGGCCGAACCCTCGCCGTCGCATGGGGATTCAGCACCACCGAGACCCTGGGCGCTGCGGGTGCTGCCGTCATCCTCTCCATCCCGACACAGTTCACCCCCCAGGTTCTGACCGACGTTTAAGGGAGAGACAGCTCTGCGCTCGGTTGCGGGGGCCCGCACGGCCAGGTGGTACAGCTGTCGTAACTGGCGCTCTCCTCGGGCTCACCGCTGCCGATCGGATAGCCGAGGGCGGCAAGAGATTCCAGGGTCCTTCGCCCTGCTCGCGGTGGCGCTTCTTCCGGAATGCAGGGGAGGCGCATGCAGTGGTTGTCATTCCGGTAACAGTGGTTGCGCTGCCGGGAGCGTCGACGAATATGGCACGACGCTTCCGGCGATTCGCAGCCCCTTCCGGTCGTAACCCATGCTTCAATTCGAGGCTCCGGGCACATGCTCGGGCATCCAAATGTGGGTAGACGGGTTCAGCACAACATGATTGAGCGCATTGTCATCCGGGGTTACCGCCTCTTCCAAGACTTCGAGATGGAGCCCTCCGCAGGACTCAACATCGTTGTGGGCGGCAACGAGGCTGGCAAGTCGACATTACTGGAGGCGATCGGGCTCGCTCTGACGGGACGCGTTGACGGTCGCTGGGCCGAAGAGCAGCTCAATCCGTACTGGTTCAACCAGCAGCTGGTGGCCGAGTACTTCGCCGCGCTCGCGGACGGGAACTCTCCGAAGGCTCCCGAGATCCTCATCGAACTGTTTCTCAGCCTGTCGACGCCGGATGTGCATATCCTCCGGGGCGTCTACAACTCCCGCGCCGAGGACGCACCGGGCGTGCGCATCCACATTAAGCCGTCAGCTGACTACGCTCTGGAGTTCGCCGACTACCTCGCGGCTCCAGACCGGCCCGGCATCATCCCTACCGAGTACTACGAGGTGGAATGGCAGGACTTCGCCGGTGCGACACTTCACCGCCGGCCGAAGGGGCTGGGTGTTTCCTTCATCGACTCGCGAACTATCCGGTCGACCTGGGGCGTCGATTACCACACCCGCGAGATGCTCGGCGGCTTCGTCGAGGCAAAGGAGCGGGCTGCGATCGCGGTCGCGCACCGCAGTGCACGGCACACCATCTCGGAGACCGCGCTTGCCGAGGTGAACAGACGCATCGCAGCCGAGGGCACCAAACTCCACGACCAAGACCTCGCCCTACAGATGGACCAGTCGGCCGGCGCCTCCTGGGAGGCGAGCGTTGTACCGCATGTCGGCGAGATCCCGTTCGCGCTCGCTGGCCAGGGCCCTCAGGCCGCGATCAAGGTGGCGCTCGCCATGAACCGTTCGGCGAACACCACCGCGTATGTCCTGATCGAGGAGCCAGAGAATCACCTCTCCCACACCAGCCTGACGAAGCTGATCGCGCGCATCGAGGCACTCGCAGGAAAACGGCAGGTCTTTATCACCACACACAGCTCCTACGTCCTCAACCGCCTTGGCCTCGACAAACTCCTGCTTCTGCACGCCGGAAGACCGACGATCTTTTCCGACATCTCTGCGGACACAGCGCGCTACTTCAAGCGCCTCTCCGGATTCGACACACTCCGTATCGTCCTGGCGGACAGACTCGTCCTTGTGGAAGGACCGTCTGACGAAATGCTCTTCGAACGAGCGTTCCGAGACAAGCACGACAGGACTCCCATTGAGGCCGGGATCGACGTCCTCTCCATGGCTGGCGTCTCCCTGGCCCGAGCCTTGGAGCTTTCAGCGGCACTCGACCGTCGAGTCGCTGGAATCCGCGACAACGACGGCAAGCCGCCAAGCCACTGGGAGGGCAAAGTCGCTACCAATCTCCGGGCAGGGAAGCGGCAGCTTTTCATCGGAGAACCAGCCCACGGCAAGACCCTAGAGCCTCAATTGATCCACACCAACGGTGACGCCACCTTGCGCGAGCTTTTGCCGATCACGGACGAGGGGAAGGAAACCGTTGACTGGATGACCGACCACAAAACCGAAAGCGCCCTCCTACTCGCTGAGTCAAGCACATCGATCACATTCCCTGACTACATTATGAATGCGATCGAGTTCGTCGAATGAACCGGGTCACTCTTGCCGTCGCAGGCTCCCGCAAGACGCAGTCGATCGTCGACGCGTGTGCAGGTGGAGCCGCTGGTGTACGCCGCCTCGCGCTGACCTTCACTCGGACCGGCCAGGCTGAGCTAGAAGGACGGCTCCAGCTAGCCTGCGCACCCGGAGCTGCCCCAGAGGTCATGGGCTGGTTCGCGTTTCTGCTTCGGCACTGCGTCCGACCCTATCTGCCACTCCACTTCCCTGGACAGCGTCTGCTTGGTCTCAACTTCGATGGTGACCCTGGGATGTACGCCAAGGGGACTGCTCGCTTCTTCGATGACGATGGGCGCGCGTACCGACGTCATCTCTCCAAGCTGGCCTACGACGTATCCGTCACGAGCAACGGTGCTGTGGTCGACCGGCTCTCTCACATCTACGACGAGATCTACATCGATGAGGTGCAAGACTTGACCGGGTCCGACCTCCACATCGTCGAGCAACTCATGGAATTTCCAGGCATCGATGTCCACATGGTCGGTGACGTGCGGCAATCGATGTTCGCAACCAACCCTCGGGACCAAACCTACAAACAATTCCGAGACCTGAAGATGCTTGACTGGTTCGAATTGCACCGAGCATCAGGCCTCCTCGACGTCCATTACAACCAGGAGACCTGGCGCGCTAACCAAGCGATCGCCGACTTCTCCGATGCGCTCTTCACCACTCAGCTCTGCTTCGAGCCGACAGTCTCGAAGCAGACCGAGATCACAGGTCACGACGGGGTCTTCGCGATCGCCGAAGCCGACGTTGCGGCTTACGTAAGCCAGTTCAATCCGCAGGCACTACGAGACCGGATCACCACGGCGAACGACGTGGAGCTGTCGTTTTGCAACTTCGGGACCGTAAAGGGACTGACCTTCGACCGAGTGGTCATCTACCCGACGAAAACCGTCACCGCCTTCCTCACGACAGGGACCATGCTCAAGCCGAAGACCGCATGTGGGCTGTACGTGGCCGTGACCCGTGCCAAGCACTCGGTGGCGTTCGTGGTGCCGAACCCAGCTGCCACCGGCCTCACCGTATGGAACGCATCGCGATAGTGGGTGTCAGCCGACGCGAACCACCCCATATTCCACGCCCACAGGGTTTTACGGTGATGAGGGGATGTCACGGCTTCGGGTTCCGATCAGAATTCGAATGCCAGCTGCGCTTCGCCTGAATCGTCGTCTGCGCTATCGCTCGGAACATCATCGTCGTCCTCATCTTCATCGTCGTACGGCAGTGCGTAGGCGTTGGCCAGCTGAGCGACGTGCAGGGCCAGTGGGAGTTTCAGCTCGTCGCGATAGTCCTCCGCCGATCGCTGTTGATGGAGATAGAAGGCCCACCGTTCGGCTTCGTCGCGGTCGGAGAATCCAATCATCGCGAGCTCAAGCAAGTTCGGATTCCACGCGTTCTTGTCGGGCCGCGGCTCGCTGACACCTGATGCTCCGATGTACGGGGTGAGTTTGGTGTCCTGGATCCGAAGTGAGGTCTGGGTGCTGGACTTTTCGCTGGTGCTGAAGAAGACCCGGGTGTCAGGGTCGTGATCGGCCGGAATCCAGAGCCCCTTGCTGATGCCGACGTTTCCATCCTCGTCGAGTCCCCAGCATGGTGGAGTTTCGTCGCGATCATGAGTGGCCACACGAACGATGCGCAGATGCGGTCCCTGCAGCGAGAGTCTTTGCAGCGGTCCGTCGCCCAAGCTCACTCGTCCGTCGACCAGATCGCGATTCCGCAGCCAAGGCCATCGGTCGCGCGTGTTTTGGGCGTGGGTCAGGAGCAGAGTCGGCTTGCCCCGCAGGCCCGCGATGAGTTGCTGAACGAATCGTGCCGTGAGTTGCCGTTGCGCATCAACAGTTTTGAACTCCGAGGTTCGAACCTGCCCTGCAAGGCTGGTGAGCAGTTCGGGATACGGCACCCATCCGTGTTGCAGCGGGCTGCACGCCATGATCGAGGCTTGTCCGGGGCGGATGAGCACCGCGATCGGCGTGAACTGGGGCAGGCTGTTGGTGTCGTCCACTTGCCGCTTCACCAGCCACAGTGCGACCTGGTTCAGGTTCTCCGGAATGTCGACCGTCGAGTTCGACTGGGGTATGAAGCGAGCTCCGACTTGCCGAAGGCAATCGTCCCAAGCACCTCGAACTCGATGGTCGAGGCTTTTGAGATCGACTTCCTTGGCAATGGGACGCAGAAATTGCGTGACAATTCCCTGCTCGGCGAATCCCATCCTGATGGAGAACTTGGGATCGGTGGCGCGCTGAGGGAAGCCCTCTTTCCCACGCAGGACTATAATTCCCAGTTTCGGTGCTATCGACGAGCTTTCGGCGATATCGCGGATGCGACTCGCGGTTGCGCGCCGCCGTTCATCGATCGCTTGTTGATGTTTCTTCCCCCGAGAGGGTGCCTTACCCTCCCATTCCAACGGTGCGCCGAGATCGCCCAGGGGTTCCAGTCTCACGGTGAGGGCTAATCCTGGCGCCTTCCATTCCCACGTCGACGAGGTTTCCTCGGTCAGAAAATCTTCCAGTCCGAGAGTTGATTCGATCACGGATTTGATCTCGGAATGGATGCGATCGTCATTTTGATGAAGCACCAGTATCGACAGCGTGCCGCCGGTGGCCGCAGCGACCGATTCCCGCCGGATTAGCGCATTGGCCCGGTCGATCTCGACATTCCGCAGACGGGCTTGGCGTGCCTTTTCCTCGGCAGCACTGTCGGTAGGTACCGACACGTTTCTCGCCAACTGCCGCGGCTGCCGACGTGAAATCTTGCTGCGGACCAGTGGATCGGCGGGGATGAAGTCCGGTGCCAGCGCTTGGCTCACCCATTCGAACAGGCGGTGGCGTTCCGCGGGCATGAGTCCGGTCCCGATGCCGTGGGTGCCCATTACGGCGTGGTGCACGAGAGCAGCGTCTACACCGTCTCGCCCATCGATCCAGTTGCCTGGTTCTTTCACAAAGACAGTGGGATCCGGCAGGTTCTCTATCGCCGAGAGGTTGGTGAGCAACCCTTCCGGGCCGCCATAGCGCCATCGCATCGAATCGGTCTTCGGGATCCGCTCGATCGTGGCGATGGCGAATCTGCCCGGTTGGGGCGCATCATTCATCAGGGGGTCGATAGCCAGCAGGTACGCACTGATCCCCTTTCCCCTGGTGAACGGCTGGGGTTTGGTGACCCACCGGCGAATTCCGAAACTAACGTGAATTCGAGGAACGGGGCTGAAGGGCACCGTGCGCAACGTGACGCGGATAAGGCCCGAGTATCGCAGCGGCGACGCCCCCGCACCGGAGTTCTTGACAGTGGGAGGATACTCTTCCGGAGGCCAGGACATGAGCTCCGCGCCGCCATAGCCGCCGGTGGTGACTTGTTTGAATCTGAGGATCTTTCCCGCGTGTTCATATGGGGCGAGAGCCTGAATACGTTCGGCGACCATCGCGGGGAGCAAGGTGTACAGACGGGAGTCGGGTACGCACGTGCCTCCTTCCGATACGGTGCCTTCGAGCAGATCGACCGGGTGTTGCTTCCATTCCAGCTTGTCGATCTCAATCCTGCTCATGGTCTGCTTGAACTGGGCGAAACCTTCATCTGTCGGGTTCATGGCACGCAGCCACGTCTGCAGGATGCGACGAAAAGGCAAGGACTGGACCTGTTCTCGCGAGTACAGCCACGGCCGGTCGTGCTCGAATTCGGCGTCGCGGGCGACAGGGACTACGTCGGGCGTCACTGTCCGCAGGACCGCATTCAGCGCCCGGATCGGAACCCGGTGCACCTTTGCGCGCCGCGCTTCCGGTTTTGTGGACCGGTAAAGGTCAAGGATCGGTTCTTCCCACGAATCAGGAAATGTCAGCGTGTAGAACGACTGAGGAAGAGTATCGATACCGGGCCGGGGGACGAACGCGGCGGTCTTGAGCAGATCGTAGCGTGGTGCCATCAGATTCCTTCCGAGTCTCAGATGAACGCGGCGTCAAGCGACCGCAGGGCGAGGAAAAGCGGTTCGTACAGTGCCTGCACCAACGAGCGATCCATGGGATCGGTGTCGGAGTCTTCGTCGAAGAAGGGCGCGAGAACCTCGCGCATGCTGGTGAGCAAGCTGGTCGCGGCAGTATCGGTTCCACGGAAGGCCGCCTCGCGCGGTGCGAACGCCGCGTCGACGAACACGACCCGCGCCGGAACGCCGCCACGTACGAGCCGGCCGATGACCTGCCACATGACGACCAGTTGATCCCAAGTGAACGGACCTTTATCGTCGTCATCGAGGCTGGACCAGGCGATGCGGCGAGTCAACAAGCGGTGCCATTCCGCAGTCGCGCGCGCCCGGAATCGTACGCCCGCCAGGTCGGGGGTGTTCGAGCGCAACGCTTTTCGTGCGAAACCGGTACCGCGAACCTCACGGACCGCCCAGTCGTTGATGGCCTGGACCGCCATGCTGATGTCGTCGGGACGCGGGTGCGGGCGCGCTAGAAAGTAGACCGTACCGATTGCCGCTTTACCGTCGGCCAGCACGATGTTGTGGCCGCGTTCCACCGCGAGCAGGGGCGCGATCAGAACCTCGCCGGTGAACTTCGCGACATCTCCTCTGCGGAGCCGGTGTGCGTCCCCGGTCCCGTCGACTGCGGACCACGAATCGTCGAAATCCGCGTCGTCGGCGATGAGCTGGGTGATCCGGCCTGTCCATTCCGGCATGGCGTTCAGGGTCGCCGCTGCGAACTTCGCGTCGTCGTAGCTGCCGACCAAGAGCAATACCCGGGCACGATCTGCATCCTCGCACCGGATCTCGTCCAGCTCGATCTGCAGCGGGCTGATCGAGTCGATGAGACTGCGATCAGGGGTGGCAAGCTGGGTGAGCATTTGCTGCAAGGCTGTTCTGCGGTGCTCGGTCTTGACACCGGAGAGCCGGATCGGTTCCGGCGTGTTCTCGGCTCCGGGCCAATAGAGGTAGCCGGGCCGGAAGCTGGTCTGACGTACCGCACGGATCTCGTCCTCATGCGGTTGCAGAATCGCGCCGACCTCAGCGTGGATGTGGAACCGGCTCGACGTCCCCGCCCAACTGGTGCCGGACATGAGGAGGACGTTGGCTCCCGGTCGAGCGTCTACCGCGGGGAGATCGTGAAGCGACAGTAGAAGTTCACGACCGACTCCGTTGCACCGGAAGAATCGCAACTCACCGCTTCGATATCCATCGCCGTCACGTTCCCCTGGACGAAACTGAAAGCCGAGGATATTGCCCATCGGCGATTCGGGGATGATCGGCTCGTAGTCCTTGGGTGGGCGTCGTGAGAGAACGTTCGAAGTGGTCTCCAGATTCAGGGCGGCTTCGACACGGGGCCACAAGGTGGTCATGAAGTCGAGCCGGTTGTGCAGGGCGGCCAGGATCAACGTGAATTCGAATCGCAGTGTGTACTGCTCGATTTCGTCCTCGGCGATGATGTCGGTGCCGACGAAATCGAGAAGTACGTTCCTGACGCGTTGCCTTGTCGAGGATTCCCGTTGCGCGTGCAGCAGCCCGAGAGTCATCCGTACGAGCGCATTGACCTGCTCGATATCGTCGGAATTGCCTTCATCGTCGTCTCGTTCGCGCACGGGATCGTCACGGAACCGGTCCAGTACCGCGTTCAGTCGTTCAACCCGTTCGGCGACCTCGGCCGGGAGCTGTTCAGGACTGCCGTCTGCGCCACGTCGCCGCGGGAACCAGTCGGCTATGAACTGGCGGTGCAGCGTCAGTGCGCTGAAGTAGTCTTCACCGATCCAGACCAGCAGTTCCGGATGGTTGATAACCAAACCATAGAACCGGTCTACTGCCGAATTCACGGTGTTCACCGCGTTGGTCCAGTCGTCCACATCGTGTCGTGACAATTGCAGGCGTCCATCGCGAGCTAGTTCACTGATCTTGTGGCCGGCGACCTCGTCCAGCCAGGAGTTGGGAGAACGTCCGGCCAGAGTGGTCGCCGGGGCGAAGATGCTGTCCAACTGCATCTGCACCCGATCAGCTTCGTCGATGACGATGAGTCCACTGGTGCGGCATGCCAATTCGAGGTATCTGATCTGCTCTCGGTTCTGCGATACGGGCACCGCGCTGTGGACCAGTCCGGCCGGAGTTGCAACCCAGAGCAGGGCATCGACCAAGACCCGTGACGCATGATGTCGCGGACAACTGGACCACAGGGGGCACGAGTGCCGACCCAGGCGGAATCGACGCGACTCCAGCTCCGGCTCATCAGAGTCAGAGTCGGTGTCAGCCGCGTACAGGTTGTAACAGGGCGCCTCGCCGATCCTCAGTGCCTTGCGCGCCTGCACACCACGCAACGCATCGGTCGGGCACGCGCTACTGAGGTAGGCGAATCCGGGATGATCGTGCGCCAGCATGCTTTCCGCGCCAGCGCTCGCGAGACGACGATGCAGCCTTTCGATATTCCGGTCGCGCGTCGAGTGGCCCAAGACAGGTGCCGCAGTAACCCCCAAGCCGGCGAAACGTTCTGTCACAGCGAGTACTTCGGCAACATCGCCGACCACGATGGTGACCCGACGTCCCTGCTTCTTGGTAACCCAGTAGGCCAGGATGTCACGCAGAGTCGATTTTCCGGCACCGACCATTCCGACCAGATTTAGCAGGCGATCGATATGCAAGGACTCCGAGCGAGAGAACCTCCCCAGTTCGGTGTTGCGGGTGAGCAAACGAACCCGATCGAGTCGGGCCAGCCAGTTTCGGTCCCGGTCGCTCGGTTCGGCTTCGTCCATCTCCTGGGCGGCTTGCCGGAGTTGTTCCCAGGTGACATCAACGGGCCCGCCCTCGCCGATCGCCGCTCGATCCAGTTGGTGTGCGGGTGTTTCCGGACAGCTTTGGATCAGTTTCTTGGGAAATGTGACGGATTGCCAGCTGTCACGAACCAGGAAGTCATATTCACCTGGCTCGGCGACGGCGACCTTGTGCGTCGCGAAGTCAGGCGCCGAGTCCAACAGCCGTTCGAACTCCTCGAAGCGATCCGTTGCCCGGCTCACCACCAGACGCACCGGTGGACTGTCGACGTCCGGAAAATCGAAGCCTCGGAGGTCGACCGGCACGGTCAGATAGCGCGCGAGATGCTGAAGCCACTCGTGTCGTCGCCGGAGATCCCACAGATAGTGCCGTGCTCGGCCGATTCGGCGTCGATGTTCAGGTGCAGTAACATCGCCGAAGGCTTCACCAAACGGGTAGCCGGTCAGCAATGCCCAGGCATCGCTGGCATTGCGGTGCGGGTTCAGGCAATTCTGCAGGTAGAGACCGAGTTCGACGTCGAGGAGGTCACCCGGCCGAAATCCTGCCAACGTCGTCGGCCAGACATGCCGCAACTGCGCGCCGAGCTTCTCATGCCATCCGCTACGAGTCCGCACTATCGTTCCTTCCGTTCGGCACGGTGGGCAACGCAACCACGAAGTTGCTTCCGGGCCGCGGCCACGACCTCGGTGTCGGTCACCAGTTCGAGGTGCTCGCGGACTTCCGGGTCCACGTGGTGGTGGAAGACGACCCGGTAGTCGGGGCGCTCATCGAAGCGGTACTGCGGAATCACGAGAAAGGCACGGTGATAGGGCGGGTGCTTCGGCAACGGGGTGGCCCGGCGGGCCAATAACGCCGGATTCGCGTAGTCCTTCACATCGATCGCCCATACGCTCCCGTTGTCGAATGTGACGCGCAGGTCATAGGTGTCGTGCTCGGGCCACATCTCCACAGTCGAGCCGAGCGACTCCAAGTCTCGCTGCAGGTCGGTTTCCGCGAGCCCGGGGCCGGTGACGAACACGCGAAGCGGACGCAGGAGCTGATACACAAGTTGATGCCGCCCCGCGTCGATCGTGTCGCCCAGAGCGACGCCCTCGCGGCGGCACCGATCGAGTTCACATCGGTAACCGTCCATGCCCACCGGGACCAGCAGTCCTTTGCAACGTCCACACCGCCGGAAAACCCCGTTGCGGCGCAACGACGGTGGCGCAGGTCGGTATGAATACTTGATCTGCTCGTCCAACAGTTCCAGCTCGATCGTGTTCGTGGTCAGTGACAAGAACTCGGACCGAGTCAACACCGGCTGGGTGACGAGAAGCTTGCGAAATTCGGTGTAGGAATCCGGTGCTTGCGCGGTGCGCGTTTTCGCCAACACCCCGAGCATTACCTTGTTCTCGACCAGCTCAGCAAGCGTGTCCCCGGCATCGACCAGCCATTCCAGGCATCGTTGCGTCGGAGTCATCGTGTCCGGATCGACCAGAATCGTGTCGTCGGCCGCGAGATCGGCAGGCAGGTCCAAAGGCCATTCACCCAGCGGTCGCTGCGCCCAGCGAACCAGATCGGCCACACTGTGCGGTGGCGCGGCTCCGCGTTCCAACGCGAGGAGGACGACCTGGTTCAGCGCTTTCTGAACGCTGTCGGGATAGATCGCCTTCCCCGGACTGCGTTGCTGAGACAGCTGCACCATCGCGGTGGCGACAAGTCGCACAACGGATTCGCTGTCGATGACCGGCGTCGTGGTCCCCATGGTGGGCGGCATCGCGGTGCGGCCTCCGATTCATTCGGGTTGAAGGTCAGGAGAACTCGGACACCACTTGGATACAGGACACCACCGACAACTCTCGGCCGGGCGAGGCTCGAATGCCTCGTCGAGGCGCCAGGGAGCAGCCAGTTCCCGCAGAACACGCCGTGCGTGCGCAACTCTGGCGGGGTCCGTCGGATCCATGAGATGCAGGTCGGCACTGTCAGGATGAAGGATCTCGAGTTCCACCCGTGCGGTGTCGCACCTGCCACCGAGTGCACCCGCGCTCAGAGCGACCAACGCCAACGCGAGCTGTGGGTACTCGTCCAGCAGGTCATCGCCCACACCCCGCAGCGTCCGCTGGGTGGTCTTGGTCTCGCGCCACACCCATCCGCCGTTCTCGCAGTACAACAGATCGGGTTTGGCGATCATCACGGCTTGCGCCGCAGGGTCGAAGAAGCTGAGCGTGGGTTCGGTGCGAATCTCCGTGATCGGTGCATCCGTCGAAAACGGACATACATCCAAATGGTTGCTCAGCATCGCCTCGCCGATGGCCGCGTCCGCACCGGTGATCTCCCACTTGCTTGCGGTCCACGGGTCCTGTCCTGAAGGCAACCGTTCCGGCGTGCACGCGGGGTCGTCGGACCCATGGATGTCCTCCAGCCACTGGTGCACCCCATGGCCCAGGACCGCCCGGTTGCCGTACTCCGAAATTCGCGGCAAGCGAAGGCCGTACATGTAGCTCTGCGCCGGACACGTTCGGTAATAACGCAAGTCGCTGATCGAGGTCGTCCGCCGCGGCACGGACCGCGCGTCCACTCCCAGCAAACCAGGAATCCGTACTAGGGCGTCGCATCGGTGCATTACTTTGCACTCCCCGCATGCCCTACCCGGACGTGGATCGTCTCGGCGAGCCAGTTCGGCCACCACATCGCGGCCGTATCGCGTGTAAAGACGTTGGGCCTGTTGGGATGTCCCGTCGAACAGGACCCGAACCGACCCGTCGAGCAACCCCACCTCCAGTACCCGCGCCCGCCGAATGTCTTCCCGATCCCCGAGTTCGAAAGGGTCGGACCACCGCCGCGGCCATCGACCGGCCGCGCCGAACGCAACGACGTATGCCGCGATTGCCGTGGCAGCAAGATCCCTGTCATCCTCAAGCCCGGCAACCGACCCTGTCCGCAATAGGCGCAGTTCCCGAACTCCCGTATCGACCGATTCGTAGCGACGGCCCCAGGCCCACATCTCCCACAACGCATTCGGGCTGTCCCGCTGTGCGACCCACCACTCTCGCACCGGCCTCGTCGGCACCGATTCCGACGGGCGGTTCTCCGTATACGAACGAATGGCGTGTTCGGCGTATCGCTCAGCCGCTGGATGCAGTAGCGTCCTCCGCTTCGCCAAACTGCCCAGAGCGTCGTCGATGCCCACGTTTCCGAATTCGATCAAGTCCAGCGCATCCATCACGGCACCGAGAACAAACTGCTCGAAACGCCCACGCGTCGACCTACCCTGGGAGACGACCGAGCCCGGTCTCAACGAGACCGCCCTGGATCGATGACACTCATGATCCAAACCTCGCGCAGCCCTAATACTCAGCCGAAGAAGTGTTTTCCCCATCGCATGACCCCCACGCACGAGCACTGATCGCATAGAGCGTACCGGCACCATGGGGCGACCAGACACAAACCGAAGGGCATGAATTCTGCGTGCGCGATTGACTCGCCGCAGCCGGACAGTCGGCGTACGTCTGGCACGGCTCGCGCGACGTCGGGACTGTTGCACAGGTAGGCGACAACTTGACCTGTCACCTGATCTTGCAGCAGTCCCTCCAACCTGCCGGGCTGGCGAGGTCAGTGCGGATCTAGAACTGCCACCGCAAATCCCCACGCATCCGACCATTCACCGTCTTGCGGCAGAAGATCTGCCAGCCACTCCGGTAGTCCGTCCACATCGCGCCCTCGACGAAGCAACCGTCACCGACATGCACCCGATTGTGCGGGTCTACGGGCATCATCTGGCTGGTCCGCGACCACACCCAAGCATCGGTGGCGGCTACCCGCACGCAGTAGGCCGTGGCGCCGTCGCTGAATTGCCCGACCGTCGCGTACGCGCCGTAGGTGTTGCCGCAGTAGTCGCCAGCTTTCACGACAGGCACCCCCGATTGGAGGCCGTCGTCGCCTCCACTGGCGGTCGGGACGGCCGCTGCGGTCGGAGCGGCGAGCAGTAGCGCCATAGCTGCGAGGCTGGAGATCCTGGTGGCTTGTTTCACGTGTTCCCCTTCGTTTAATTCGCGGGCTTCGAGATCGCCCGGTCAGCGCATCAACGGGGATCGGAGCCGTGTTACTGCCCCGCGTGGGGAGGCGCTGGTTTTGGCACGCGATGTCTGCAATGCGATTCAGGTCGTCCTTCCCGCATCCGCGGATCGGCGCCCGGACTTCCCGCCTGGATCACGTACCTGATCCAGGCGAGGTTAAGAGCTCCTAACAGGTTCAGCCAGGTGGAGTCGAGTCATGTTGCAGTGCAGGATGTTTCGCTGTGGCAGCACCCTCGATCTTGGATGACGAGTTGTGGGCGGTAGTTGAACCGTTACTGCCGGTGAAACCGGACGGGACACCGGGACCGGCGCAGATGGACTCCCGCCTGGCCCCTGCAGGTGATCTTGTTCGTGCTGATCGGATCGGATGGGAAAGCCTGCCCCAAAAGCTGGGGTTCGGGTCCGGAATGACATGTTGGCGCAGGTTACAGGGCCTGGCAAGCCGCCGGGCATTCGAGCAGATTCATCAGGCCGTGCTCGCCCGTGCCCATGCGGCCCGGTTGATCGACTTCGACCGGGTCATGGTCGACGGCTCGCACGCGCGGGCGAGAAGAGGGGCCGCCGCAACAGGTCCAGCCCGGTCGACCGCGTCAAGACCGGTTCCAAACACCACATCCTGACCTGCGCGAACGGATTCCCGCTTGCGATCGCTCTTTCCGCGGCCAATGTCAACGACCACCTGATGCTGCCCACATTGCTCGACCGGGTCCGCCCTCTGCGCGGCCAGGCGGGCCAACCCCGCCGCCGGATCACCAACCTGATCGCCGACAAGAGATACGACTATCCCGGCGCGTATTCCGAACTGCGGCAACGACATGTCACCGGCTACATCGCCCGACGAGGCCGGACAAAGCCTAAACGATCGATGGCAGATCGAACTCGACCGCAAACTGCTCACCCCCACAGACGCGGCGATGGCGAAGCTCTACCGCACGGAACTGCAGGGTCGCGTCGCCGACCCATGCCAGCAACTACTCGGCACCCCGAATACGTCGAGGACAGCCGATTCTGCCGCGGCGTACCCGACCGCCGCGTGAGCCGGATCTACGGCGGCTCCAGCGAAATCATGAAGGCGATCATCAGCCACGACCGCGGACTGTGACCACACCCGAACACAGAGTCCGACATAGGCCGCACGGAATTTTGCTGGATATACGCCCAGAAAGGTGTCCTGGTCGACGCCCACGATCGACGAACAACACACCCGCCAGCTCTGCCCGCATGACCTCAGTGCGGAGACGAATCCCCGAAAGACGGACGGCGACGGTGCTCATCGCCGCCAACGAATCCATGGACCAATCGCGGACCACACGCTGTTTCACCAGGCCAGTTTGTGGACCGAACGTGGACCACCCGTTCCGCTCGCAACACCCGTGATCAGCGCGTATGCTCACACCACACGCAGCAGCAACGAGCGTTGCAGGTACAGAATGTCCGTATCGGGTATCTACTTCTGACTGGGGGTCAGGTGGTCGCAGGTTCAAATCCTGTCAGCCCGACAGAACAGTAGAGCCGGTCTTCGGACCGGCTCTACTCGTATCTGAGTAGCTGTTGCTGGCTATCATTGCTACGGCCACTGAGAACGAGGAGCCCCGATGAGCCTGCACCACCAGCTCGTGGAAGTCGCGGCCGGCATGGACGTACCCGAAGGATTTCGCGCGGACGCGAAAGGCGACGTGATCGTGGTGTCCCCTCAACGACCCGAACACTGGAACATCATCCAGGAGATCGCTTTTCGGGTCCGACTCGCCGACGCGGCGCTCGCGACCACATCGGATGTGAAGATCGCTGGTACCGGTGAAAACGACAAAGCCCCGGATGTCGCAATCTTCCGCAAAGGCGAGCCGCTGCACGCCCGAAACGCACTGGCATTCTTCGAGGTGGTCTCCCCCAGCAGCATCGAGGCCGACTACATCGACAAGGCTCGCATCTACGCCGAGGCCGGCGTCCCCGAATACCTGATCGTCGACCCCGCCCGGGAAACCTGGACCCTCCACACCGGCCCTTCCGACGGCGAATACCAGGTCACTTCGACAAAGCCGATCACCACCCCCGTCCAGGTGGCCGACATCGAATTCGAGCTCTAGCGACTGCCGCGCGGACCAGTCATTAGACACGTCGACCAACGGCCGCGGCCCTAGTAAAGTCCGCAGCCAGCCCCTCGGAGCAGGGTGACAGTGACCGCGACCTCTTCGGCAGGTCAACGGCCGCAAGGCATTCCGGAGACTTTCCCGCTGGGCCATTGCCGAGTAGAACTCCGTCATACCAGCCTTCGAAGAATCAGCAACAACAGGGCTGGCAACGAAGCTCGACCGGGTCGATGGCCGGTTGGACACGATTCGCACGTTGGACTTGGATCATGCGCGTCCCGGCCAATCTGCCACATGCGGTCGATATTCTCCCGTTACGTTGTTGAGCCGCAATGGTCCTGGAGGGTGCGATGGAAGAACAGCTCGGCGTCGGCAACGCCAAGCTCAACGTAGGCAATGCCAAGGAGGGCATCGGCAGGACTGTCGACGGTATCGGCAAGGCCGCACGAACCGCTTCAACGCAGTTCGTGGGGCAGGTCGGCAATGTCAAGGACGCTGCCAAAGGCAGGGTCGAGAAGCTGACTGTGAAGAAGCCGGACCCCTACGAAGTGGCCGTTGCGGAATACAACGGCAGCTTCACCGCGATGGCTGACCGGGGCCTGTCTCTGTTGCGTCAGCGCGAACGTTCGACGGACCTGATCGAGCTGGTCGAGCAGTTGGTGAACAGCATCGCCAACACGCCTAAGTCATTCGATACCGACTTCGACGAGATCGAGGTGCACAGGAAGCGTTTCCTGCACGCGGAGGAATTCGCTCAGAAAGAGCTGGAAGCGGCGCGGCTGTCGGTTGCCAGCGCCGGCGCCGGGTTCGCGGCGGGCACCGCGGTAGCGGGCTTGGCACCGTCGGCGGCGATATGGGTCGCCACCACGTTCGGGACGGCGTCGACCGGGACCGCGATCTCGACCCTTTCCGGGGCGGCAGCCAGCCAGGCAGCACTGGCGTGGCTAGGTGGAGGCGCGCTGGCCGCCGGCGACGGGGGCACTGCGGCAGGCACCACACTGCTCGCGCTGGCCGGCCCGATCGGCTGGACCATCGCGGGCGCAACGCTACTCGCGTCAATCGCCCTGTTCGCGAAGAAGAAGTTCGAGAATCGAGAGGCGAAGCACGAAGCGCTGACTGCAATAAAGTGCAACACCACGCTCGTCAAGAGCATGGATGCTCAGATCGACGACCTCCTCCAGCGGACGACCTCTCTCCGCGAAGGGCTGGTGAAGAGTTACGGCGCAGCGCTGATGCACTTCCGCGCCGATTTCCACGCGCTCGCCCCTGCCGAGCGGTCGGCACTCGCTACGTTGGTGAACAACACGAAATCGTGCGCGACGATGCTGAGCATGCGCATCGAACAGGGCGCCGACAGTGAGTGATCCTGCCGAGTTCGTGACGAACACACAGGAGCAGGCAGTCGCGTCCTGGGTGAGCTATCTCAATCAGCTTCGCATAGACAACCTTCTGAGTGCGCTCAGCCAGCAGGACGAGCATCTTCGGGACGCGCTCACGAGCGTCGATGAAGCCATCAGGAAGATCGACCTCGAGGTGGTCGCGGCCAACCGCGGCGGACAGCATGGCATGCACGGCTTCATCGCCGAGATCGCCGAGGTCGGGATCGGCAACGCCCGAAAGCAGATCATCGGCCACGAGGCCGTCCACCGGTGGGTGAACGACAACGGACCCGTCGACCTGATGCGCGGAAGTGTCGAGATCCAGCAGAAGTTCGTCGCAGCGGGCGGCCGCTTCTCACTGGGCGCGATCGCCGAGCACCTCCAGAAGTATCCCGAATACGTGCACAACGGTGGGAAGTACCAGATCCCCAGTAATCATTTCGAGGTGATCCAGCGGCTGCACGCCTTGCCGCCCGAGGAGGCGAGCAAGCTGCTGTCACGCAGCGGCGACGGACCTTCCCTCAGGGACTGGCAACGAGTCCAGGCGTTCTTCCGAACCGGATCAGTCGGCATCGAATCGCTCGAACCCTCGACGCTCAGGTACGACGAAGTTCACCGCGATGTCTACACGTCAACCATGGCGGCGGAAAAGGACTCGCTCCGCGCCACGGACCGGTCTCTGCGCGACGATGCCAACCAGCAGAGCCGGCCGACGCTGCGACAAGGAGGCACGGTCGCACTCACGGCTGCCGCGACAGAAGGAGGGACAGCTTTCGTACTGGCCGTGTTCACCAAGCGTCGGGAAGGCAAGAGGCTCAATGAGTTCACCGGGCAGGACTGGCTCGACATCGCAGGCGAGACCGGCCTGGGTTTCGGCAAGGGCGGCGGCCGAGGACTGAGCATCTACGCGCTCACGAACTTTACCGCTACCTCCGCGGCCGTCGCCGGCTCGATCGTCACCGCATCCTTCACCATCGCCGAGCAAGCGAACAAGCTCCGCCGCAACGAGATCGACGAACTGGAGTTCATCGAAACCTCCGAGCTCGTCGCCTTGGCGGCCGCAGTCCGCGCGCTGTCTTCTGCTGTCGGCCAGGCGACCATCCCCATTCCAATCCTCGGTGCCGTCATCGGCAACACGGTCGGCATTGTGATGTACAAGGCCGTCGCATCGTCGTTGACGAAGCGAGAGTCGGCGCTGATCGAGCGTTACCTCGACGAACAGCGCGCGCTCGACGAACAGCTCGCCACCGAGTACCAGGGTATTCTGGAAAAGTTGGACCAGAGCATGTCGGACTATCTCGGACTGCTCGAGCGAGCATTCTCGCCTGACGTGCAGGTCGCGCTCGTCGGGTCGGTTGAGCTAGCAGTGGCACTCGGCGTGGCTTCGGATGAGATCCTGGATTCCGAGGAGAAGGTCGACGCCTACTTCCTCGACTAGTGAGTAAGAGGGCACGGCCGACGCGGCACGGAAAGTCATTGGGAGCCCGCTAGTCCTGGCCACTCGAATGGTTTCAGCGGGTCGTACTCGATGTCGTCATCGGTGACGAACCATAGTCCGCGCAGTTCGAGATTCGGATCGAGCGCATCGATGCTCTCCTTGGGCGTGAAGCCGAGTTCTCCACTGCGCCAAGGGCGAGGTGGTGGCGAACCGACAACCCTCGGGGCATCGAGAAGCAATGGATACAAGCCGGTGGTCGGGTGCTGGTCGTAGAGCTGACTCCAGAGCAGGCCCGCGTCGGGCTGACTGGCATCGGAGGTCCACAGCACTTCGCGTCCGTCCCACCGTCCGCCCCGTGCGATGACTGTGCCGCCAGGCGGCAGACCATTGGGCACAGGGGGAAAGACAAATGAGTCCCTCACGACTGGAGAATCTACGGACTCCCTCCGACAAGGATTCCGGCTGCATCACCGGCGAAGGCTCCGGGTGCCCGATACGAGGAGGTTGTCGGACCGTCGGTGTATGGTCCGACGGTATGCAGCCCGCGACCGCCGTGGTCTCGAACATCGTTGGGAACCTCTCGCCGTTCGATGATCTCGAACGGCGGCATATCGCAACGACTTTGGATTGGCTGGGGTCGACCGACGACATCTTTCGGCGTGCCAAACCCGCGACGCCCTCGCCTCATCTGGTCGCCTACGTCGTCCTTGTCGATCCGGACAAGCGCGGGGTTTACCTCGGACTGCACCGGATGGCGGGACTGCATCTGCCGATGGGCGGACATGTTGAACCGCAGGAGCATCCGCTGACCGCCGCACGTCGCGAAGCGGGCGAAGAGCTCGGTATCGAGCCCGTGTTCGACGTGGTTGGTGAGCACCCGCTGTTTCTGACTCGGACAACCACGGTCGGCCTGACGGCCGGGCATATCGACGTATCGCTCTGGTTCGTGATCCGCGGCGATCGCGACCGCAGCTATGCACTCGATCCAGGTGAGTTCGAGGGGGCTCGATGGTGGGACCTGGATCCGGATCGGCTTCCCGCGACGGATCCGCATCTTCCACGATTCATCCGCAAGCTGGACGGTCTTCTGCCGTCGCAGGCCCTGTGTCGTGACTGAGCGACACACGGGTGGCAGCCTCTTCCGTTCGCCGATGAAGTCCGGATCGATGCCGCGTGGGGGCTGGACGCGATCGTGGACAGGGTCGAACAGGACATTGGGTGCAGGTAGCGGACTACTTGCTCTGACGTCAGCGTGTCTCATGCCGTGGTTCGGGGCGGCGGGGGCTGGCTGGCCGGTCGGCTGAGATTTCGGGCCGGATCAGGCGAAAGGCACGTAGTAGAACACTCGTTACAGTGCTGAATCCCGATGCAATTCTTTGATTCTCACAGCACGTCGGTCGCCGTGAGCGGCGGAAATCGGCCTGGTTTCCGCGGTCTTTCACACCATCCGTACCGAGGAGAGAGTCATGGCCATACAACAGTTTCCGGGCGTTGTGCTCGGTCCTCTGGGTAAGAGGATGGTGAAGTTTCTCGAGACCTATCCGAGAGCCGGCGAGCTGCGGATCACCAGTGGCATGGACGGGGATCATGGGCTGCAATCGCACCATTACGGGCTGTCCTACGAGGGCTCGCCGACTGCGGCCATCGATATCGGCTGCGATCGTGATGACGTCAAGATGCGGGACTTCGCCAAGTGGATGTACGACAGGTATTGGAACTACACCGTCGAGCTCATCCATTCGACGCCGTTCGCCGACGATGACGGGTTCTACGTCAAGAATCAGCAGAAGTTCCCCGGCGGCGGACCCTACGGCCCGCCCTCGTCCATCGGCCACTTCGACCACATCCACTGGGCGACCTCGGCCGCTCTGATGACGCAGCTGGAGCAGCTCGCCGGCGGGTCCGCGCCGGACCGGGTCCATCCCGAGATCACCGGGACGCCCGCCACGGCCGTCACCACCACCGTCGCCAACACAGCACCGGTCTGGGGTTGGGACGCCTCCGACTACGACTTCGGCCGCGGACCCATGAATATGGTCGCCGCTCAGAATGACGGGATCTCGTTCTTCATCTACAAGACCAGCGAAGGCAGCGACTGGCGATCCCAGCACTATCAGACGGTCCTCGAGCGGGCTCGCGACGCGGGAATTCCGGTGCTCGGCAGCTACCACTTCCTGTGGCCGGGAGACATCGAGGAGCAGGTCGATTTCTGGGTGAGCTGTGTCGACGAGCAGACGCCGTGGTGGACGGACCGGCCCTGGATCTGGCAGGTCGACGCCGAGCAGTCGACGAATGCCCCGCGCCCGCCCAGCGCCGACGAGGTGCTGCAAGCGGTGGAACTCACCCAACAGAAGCTCGCCGACCGGGGTGCCCCCGGGTACGTCATCGGGTACACGCCGTTCTGGATGTACGGAGATTCGCTCACTGGTGATTACGACATCTGGGCCAGCAATTACAACGGCTCCGGCGCACCCCGCCCGTTCAAGGAGCAGTACCAGGGCGTCGGCGACCACGCCGCGGGTTGGAACGTGATGTCCGGACGCAAGCCCACCATCCTGCAGTTCGCCTCCGACGGGGTGGTCGGCAATCAGCACACCTGCTGCGTCGACAAATTCGACGGCGACCTCTTCGACCTCATCCGCAAGTGCGGTCGCGAACCCCAGCCGGCGGCGGCCATCCGGGCGGTGTCGGTCGCACTCAACCGGCCTGTCGAACGGCGTCAACCGGCGACCTCGCCGATCATGGTTCCGGATTCCGACGGGGCTCACCTGCCCGTCCAGTAACTCGGATCGCGGACAGC